>JBGSLE010000251.1:0-12550 GCA_041740875.1 Pontiella sp.
CTTGCCCTTGCGTGGCGGGGTGCTACCCTTTTCCTGCTCCATGCCGATGTTCCCTTCCTTGTTTGTTGTGATTCGAAGAAAGGTTCATTCTGGCATGGAGCACCAGATTTCCAAACTGGGCATTTTAATTTACAGTCTACCTTATTATGCATTATTCATATCCATTTGTTTCAGGCTCCCGGAGCCATGAAAGAGCAAAGCAACGGTGTTAAACGACAATTCCAAAATCAGGTTTTTTAACGGCCAGATCGCGCTTGCATCTGGCGCAAATATGCATTCATTTTTCCAACCAATTAATCCAGCTGCCGAACGCCGCCATCTTGGCGGCCTTGTCCTAAAACCAAACGGAAGATGGCATAACCTGTGGGTGGAGTCCCCAATACACGGAGATAGGCATGAAAATGGCGCTTTTCGGAGCATTTTTGATGATCGGATCCGTGGGTTCGTCGGAGCCGGTCCCTCCACCGGCCATTGTCGGGGCGATCCGCTGGGACGCCTGGACGGGCGGGAGCATAACCGAGCAGGTGGAGCGAACGCTCGGTCCGGCAAAATACCATGATCGCTTGCCGTGGTATGCCAGGGTCGTTGGCGAAAACAACGTCCGAATCGACGGCGGCCCACAGGGCATCATGGAGCAGGAAATCAACTTTGCGGCCGACGCGGGCTTGGACTATTGGGCGTTCCTGCTGTACCCGGAATCCTCGTCCATGAGCGAATCGATGAACGATTACCTGGCGAGCCGCCATCGCAAGAAAATCAACTTTTGCGTAATTCTCCATAATTCATTCGGCGTACCGGAGGAGCAATGGCCCAAGGAGCGTGACCGCGCCGTCGCCCTGCTCCAGGAACCTGGCTACCAGACCGTGCTCGGTGGGCGTCCGCTCGTATATGCGTTTGCGCTCGGGGAGCAGGGACCGTTCCCTACACAGCGGTTTGCCGAATTCCGCCAAGCGGCACAGGCCGTCGGAAAAAAACCCTACTGCGTCTTTATGGGATGGAATCCGGCGGCGGATTTCCGAAACGAATCGGCCAAGGGATTCGATGCCGTTTCGGCGTATGCCTATGGCAGCGCCGACCCGTCGTTCGCGGATCTATGCCAGGCCGTCGAACGGCAGTACTGGCGGGAAGCCGCCACGGCGGGCGTTCCCTGCATCCCGCTCGTTACTACGGGATGGGACAAGCAACCGCGCAAGGACCATCCTGTGTCTTGGGAAAAAGGGCATGCCTACCACCAGCAGGAAACCTTCCCTTCCGTGGCCACGCCGCAGGAAATTGCAGCGCATCTTGAACGGGCGCTCGACTTCGTGAAGCGGAACCGTGCGGTGTGCGCTGCCAATGCGGTCATCATCTATGCGTGGAATGAACACGACGAGGGAGGCTGGCTTGCGCCCACCTGGACTCCGACCGGCACACCGAATACCGAAAGGCTGGATGCCATCCGCCAACTCCTAAAGCGGAAAAAGGGCAAACAACCCTAGGTCACGGGCACGGCTTAATTGAGGGATTCCGGGGTGCGCCTGAAAACCATGCGAAGCTCGTGGTCATAGTTGCGCGGTTGACCGTCCACCAGCGCCGTGCCGTGCGGATAGGGCGCTGCCGCGTAGGCCCACCAGGCCATCCGCTGCGGAGCAACCGGCCCGGTTGTGGCCAGCCGCAGCACCAGCTCTTCCCCTTGGCGGACGGGCGTCTCAAACATCAGCCGCTGGACACGGGTGTTTTCAATGTCGTCCTTGGCAATCAAGAGGGTCTTGAGCACCTTGCCGCCCTGCAACAATTCGGCTTGTACATCGCACGGCCCCTCCCCGCGACCCCAGGTCGGCATCATCAGCTCGCAGCAGACGAGATGATCCGTCTCCGCCTTGAAGGTCTGCCCCAGCGATTTGACGTCGGCGAACTGGATCGGATTGCCGGCCTTTTCGGTTCCCGTGACGCATACCCGATATTCGTCGGGATATTCCTGGTGGTCCGGATAGTTGTCCTGGATTTCCCCGCGCAGGACATCGCAGCGCGCGCGCAGCTTTTCAAGAACCTCCCGGCATTCGGGCGACTGCGCCAGGTTGTTCAGTTCGTCCGGATCCTTATCCAGATCGAAGAGTTGCTCGCAGGGCGTCGTTTCGCCGATGTAGCGGATGTATTTCCAGCGATCGTTGCGCACCCCGATCGACTTGGGGATGGTGCGGTTGCCGGTTTCGGAATAGGTGTGCTCGAAGAAAACATCCTTGCGCCAGTCCGGACGCTCGCCGCGCAGCAACGGCGAAAGGTCGGAGCCCTGCATCTGGGCAGGAACCGCAACACCCGCCAGCGAAAGCAGGGTCGGAGCAATATCCACGTTCACGACAGGCTCATTCCGAATCTGCCCGCGGGCGGATTCCGGCAGGCGCGGATCGTACACCACCAGCGGCACACGGATGCTCTGTTCATACAGCAGCCATTTTCCATAGAGCCCCTTTTCGTGCAGGAAGTGCCCGTTGTCGCCGGTAAAGACCAACACGGTGTTGCCATCGAAGCCATGCTTCCGGAGCGATTCGCGGATGCGCCCCACGGAAGCATCCATGCCTTGGATCAACGCATAATATTGGGCGACCAGCCGCTGGTGGTGCTCGTCGGTGCCTTTGTTGAATTTAAAGTCGCGGGCGACCTGCGCTTGCACGCCATTGATTCCGCGTTTGATGAAATCCGGCTGCGCATGCCACGCCTCCTGATTGAAGGTTTCCGGAACCGGCATCTCCTCCAGGCGGATGGAATCGAATATTTCCGGCTCGCACTCCTCGTCCCACGGTCCGTGCGGCGCCTTGTAGCTGATGGAGAGGCAGAATGGCTGTCCCGACTGCTTCGCCTTGGCGAAAAAGTCGTCCGCATCGCTGGCCATGCGCACGTTCTGGTGCGGGCCGTTTTTCCCTTCAAGCCAGTATTCGTCCTGTTCGTTGCGTCCGCGCCAGAAATCGAACTCGTTTTTGTACAGGTCGTAATTGTAGTGCTCGGCCCCCACGCCCCACTTGCCGGTAAAACCGGTGAAGTAGCCGTTCCGGCGCAGGATGCAGGGATAGGTCATCGCCATTTGTTCGGCAGAAAACGGCTTGTTGAAGTCGCGGATGCCGTGCGTGCGCATGTATTGGCCCGTCAGGATCGTGGCACGGGAAACCACGCAAATGGGCGAAACCACGAACGAATTCCTGAAATTGACGCCGTCGCGCGCCATGCGGTCAAGCTGCGGGGTCTTGATCACCGCGTTGCCATTGCAGCCGAGCGCATCCCAGCGGTGATCGTCGCTGAGCATAAAAACAAAATTCGGGCGCGCCCGTTCCGGTTCCGCCTGCCCCGCCACGCACGCCGCGCCCAATGCAACAATTCCCAAAAGAAGTTTTTTCGTCATGCGGTCTCCGTTGCTCTCCCTTTCGCCCATCCGACGCGTTGCCGGCCTGGCGGAAACAGCCTTCCCCTATGCCGCCCAGTAATACTATTATGCTAAATTACGGTCAAATTTATTGTCCATTAGTTTATGGAAACAAACCCGATCCGTTCGGCGCAGCATCGTGGCCAAACGGGTGGATGCAGGTGTTTTCGGATCGATTGTCAGCCGGGCCGACGCGGTGGCCGACCCTGTCCGAAACATGCTGAAAAGCAGCCTAGCGGACAAGTCCATCCGTATCGAAAACGGCACGAACGTTCGATTGGACGAGCTCATCCCACGTCACGGTTCCGTTGCGGAGGGCCGCTTCGCGGCCTAGCAGGGCCAGGTAGTGGCTCTGCATGGAAGGCTCGACGGTTTCGTTGGCATAATTGCCCTCCGCAATGTTTGCGTGGAACGTGCCTAGGTTGCGGAGGATGCCGCCGTCATAGATGCCGCGGATCTTCTCGCCCATGAACTTGTCGCCGCTGAAGAAGTTCTTGCCGCGGATCAGCACTTCGCCGGAATAGTCGGCTTGCAGCGCCCCGTCGCCGCCATAGAGGTTGAAGTGGATGCCGCCATAGCCGGCGACCTGGTGGGACTCGAACCGCTTGGAGCGCAGCAGCACCTTGAACCCTTCTTCGTATTCGTAGGTGGCGTTCCACACATCCCGGACATCCCCCGGCATCTCCCCGAGGAAGTTGCGGGCGCTAAAACCCGAGGCAAGCCGTGGCGGACGGTTTATCATGAGGCTGGCCAAGTCGATCGAATGGATCCCGAACTCGACGATGGATTCACCGCAGAGGTTTGCGTACTGCAACCAGTTCCGCAGCATCGCCTCCTTGCCGTCCGCCGGCACTTGCAGGGGAAAGGCTCCGCAACTGCCTTCGATTTCCCCATAGCCAATCTTGCCGATTTCGCCGGCGGCGACGCGCCGCGCCGCTTCGGTGAACTGGCCATAGGCCCGGGTCTGGAAGTCGACCAATACGCATTGCTTTTTCGCGGCTGCCTTGCGGCTTGTCTCGCCGACGCTGCGCACGCCGGGAACATCGACCGCGATCGGCTTGGCGAGATACAGATGGCATCCCGCATCAACGGCGGCGGCCGCCTGTTCCGGATGGAAATAGGGCGGGGAAAGGACGGCCACGGCATCGATGCCCCCGGCATCGAGCATCCGCTTGTAGCCATCCAGCCCGGCGAAGCAGCGGCTGGCGGGCACATGGTACTGCTGCGCAAAAACGTCCATCTGGCCCTGGAAATAGTCAGCCAGCGCCGTGATTTCGTAGCGTCCGTCCTGGGTCATCATATTGCAGACCGATTTGGCGCGGCCGCCGCAACCCACGATGCCCATGCGAATCTTTTTTCCCGCCGGATGGGCGGCCTTCGCATGGAAGGGAGCGAGAGCGGCCCCGGTGGCGGCCAGTCCTGCCGCCCGGAGGACGAGGCGGCGGTTAAGCGATGTTGTTTGCACGGTGTTTTCCATTTTGCATCTTCCTTTCCACGCCAAGTTCCATGGCGAATTGTTTATTTAGAATCCAGCGGCGCAAGCGGATAGTTTGGATCGGCGACCCACGCCTTTTCGAGGTAGTCCTTTGCCTGCTTCGCCACGTCGGGAAACCTGTCCGCCAGGTCGTTCTGTTCGGCAGGATCGAGCCTCAGATCGTAAAGCGCCAGCGGGCCGAAGCTTCCGGCCTTGCGGTTCCAAAGCTGGATGGCCTTCCACGCGCCGAAACGCACCGCCAGCATCGGGCCCGCCTTTTCGTTGAACTGCCAGAAGAGGTATTCGTGGGCCGGTTGGTTGCCCTTGCCGGTCAGCAGCGGCACGAAGGAGATTCCGTCGGTCGGCGCAGGTACGGCGGCACCGGCCAGCTCGCAGAAGGTCGGCAGCAGATCCCAGAAGGCGAACGGTTCGTCCGCCACCCGGCCGGCCGCGATGGTTCCCGGCCACCAGGCCACGGTCGGCACGCGGATGCCGCCTTCGTTGAGCGACCGCTTCCCGCCGGTGAAGGGCTTCGAGCTTTCGAAGAACTCCCGCCCCCACTCCGGGCCGTTGTCGCTGGTGAAGAAGACCAGGGTGTTTTCGGCGATGCCGAGTTCCTCCAGCTTGGCGCGCACCTTGCCGACCATCGCGTCGGCGTGGGAGACCATGCCGGCATAGGCCTCGTTCTGGCCGTCGTCGTGGCGGAAGTGGCCGGGGGTGCTCTTGAGGAAGGGCCAGCCCTTGTCCTTGTACAGGTCGCGGTACGCTTGCGGCGCAGAATTTCCAAGATGCGGCGAAACCAGCGCCAGGTAGACGAAGAACGGCTGTCGCGCCGCCGCCTGGGCCGCGATGAACCCGAGGCTTTTTTCGGTGAAAAGATCGTCGGCATAGACCAGTTTTCCGCGCCAATTCCTGCCGCCGGCGCCCAGTTCCACCTTTTCCGCATTGTGCCAGACAAAATCCGGCCAATGGTAGTGCGCCTCGCCATGGGTGTTGAAGCCCCAGAATTCGTCGAAGCCGTGCGGGTTGGGATGGCCTCCGTTCACCGCCAGGTTTTCATTCAGGCCCCACTTGCCGAAACAGCCGGTGGCATAGCCCGCTGCTTGCAGGTAGGAGGGCAGCAGCCGATCGGACGCCTCCACTTCAACGGCACCTTTCCCCTGCGAGGCAGGCAGGCTCCACGTCGGGTTTCCGCGTATCTTGCAATGGCCGCCATGCTGGCCAAACATCAAGGCGGCACGCGACGGCCCGCAAACGGACGAGGCGGCGTAGAACGCATCCAGCCGCATCCCCTGCGCGGCCAGGCGGTCGAGGTGCGGCGTCAGGATCTTCGTCGATCCGTTGAAGCCGACGCCGCCATAGCCGAGGTCGTCGGCCATCACAAGCACGATGTTGGGCCGCAGCGCCGCGTGCACTGCGCCGGCGGCCAGCACTCCCGCCAAGAGAGCGGCCCATGCGACGGTTTGTTTCCGTATTTTCATTGGTTCCCCCTAAAACGACACGAGGCATTGCCAGATAAACAGGTGGCCAAAGCCTTCGATCTGTTCCCATGTGTTCCGTAAAAGCGCCACATCGCCGGAAAGAGCGGGAAGCTCGCGGGCCTTCCGCTCCCACGGAATGCAGATGCCCGGCTTGACGCCGCAGGCGTCCAGCCTTCCATCCAACCCGTTCCCGCTGCCGCCGGTTTCCGCCGGCGGAACCGTCGCGTCCGACGAGGAGGCTGAGGGCGAAGCCGAATAGACCCCGTATTCCCGGGTGAAATCGGTCATGGCCTGCACGTTCGCGATGTTGGCGTCGTTTTGCATGATGGCACTTGAATCCATGATGTAGCCGCCGTCCCGCGCCACGCCGTCGATGACCTTCCGGCACTGCTCGCGCACCTGCGCCGGGGTTCCGAATGAAAACAGGGAATTCGGAATGCCGCCGCTAAGGCAAAACTTGTGGCCGAGCTTGGCATGCACGTTGAAGATGTCGCCCCGGTCGACATGGTAGACGATGCTTTTGTCCGGCAACTCCGCGAAGGAGTCCAGGTGGTGGTGCCAATCCCCCTCCGCGTAGAACAGGGTCTGGTGTCCGTTTTTCCACAACGCTTCGACAATGGGCTTGATGGTGGGCCAATAGTGCGACTCGAACTGTCCGGCCGATACAAACGGCTTGCAGCCGCGGTGCATCCAGTAGCCGATGGGAACCTGCCGGTTGGGGTCGGCCGTGGAGAGGGCCACATGGTAGAGGTGCGGCATCAAGGCCTCGCACGCGGCCAAAACCTTTTCGGGCTGCGTCATCATGTCCATGGTGAGCCCGACATATCCACGCAGCTTGTCCCCGAGAATATCGAAGGGCGCCTTTAGTATTCCCGCGATCGCCGACACCGTGCCGCACTCCACCTTGAGCCGCTCGCACTGCGGGCCGAAGGCTGAAAAATAGTGCAGCATGGCCATGCTACCCTTGACGAGGGCGAGGTCGTGGCGGTAGGAGGCCGGGGATCCCGCCGGGCCGATCTCGCGCGAAACCCGAGGCAGCCATTTGGTGTAGAGGAACGCGGTGGGATCGGCAATGAGCTCGTCGTATTCGTCCTCCTTCATGAACGCGTGCTCCTCGTCCGGCTCGCGGTATTGGAAGCCGGTGTCGGGCGGGACATCGATGCCGGGCACGCCATAGTAATCCAAGCCGATCGCCTGCGTCAGGCCGGTCCAGACATACACCATGTTGGCGACGACCGCATCCCAATCGAAATCCGCGGCGCATTTGCGCACCGCCGCAAAGGCCTTGGTGAAGTCGTGGGTCACCTCTTGGCAGGTGTATCCGGCATACTTCGCCGTGAACTCCGCGACAAACGGGCGGATCGGGATCTTGTCCGGCCGTTCGTTGCGCATGGCCACCCGATACCGGTTCAACCGTTCGGCATACAACCCATCCATGGCTCCCGGGCTCTTTTTTTCCGGATTCATGCCGCCAGTGTTACCGCATCCACCAGAAAAACGTCTTGGTTGTTTGCGGATTTTTTTTGGAAAATTTCGGCAAATGATCCTTGCCACGAGGCGGCCATCGGTAGGTTTATGGTTTCATGGCAACCAAAAACAAAAAGACGGCGGATTCTTTTTTTGAAGAACTCGGCAATGCATCGGAACTGCTCCGGTTGTTCGAACACCTTCCCGACATCCATTTTTTCGCGAAGGATGCCGATGGAAACATCATGGCGGCGAACCGCCATTTTGCCCGCCGCATGGGGGTTGAATCCGCCGAGGAGCTGATCGGGAAATCGACGGAGGAGATCTGTCCGCCGGAACTGGCGAAAATGTACGCGGACGACGACCTCCGGGTCATGCAGACCGGGAAAAGCATGGTGGACGTCGTCGAACTGAACCAGGCCGCCGACGGTTCGGTCAACTGGTTCGTCACCTGCAAGATTCCGCTGCACCGCAAAGACGGTTCCGTGGCGGGCGTGGCCGGCACGGCAAGGGACATCAAACAGGCCAAGGTCGCCTTCGCCCCCTATGACCGGTTCGCCGCCGTTTTCGACCACATCGCCGAACATTGCGGCGAGCCGATCCCTGTTTCGGCGCTGGCCAAGCTGGCCGGCATGTCCGTGAGCTGCTTCGAACGGCATTTCAAGCGGTTGTTTGGCCTGTCGCCGTCCCAGCACATCATCCGGTTCCGGATCAAGAAGGCCTGCCGCGAGCTGGCCTGCACAACCAAAAGCATAACCGAAATTGCGGCCGAAACCGGGTTCTACGACCAGAGCGCCATGACCCGGCATTTTTCCCGGCTGATGAACACGACCCCGCGCGCCTACCGCAAAATGCAGGAAAAAGCATAGGTAGGAGAATGGCCTTTTAACTTCGCAAAAAGGATTCTATAAACGCCCCATGTCACACAATTTGCCACACCAGGTGCTTTCCAATAAAACGGTTGCGGAATTTTTTGCCGGTATCGGCTTGGTTCGCATGGGGTTGGAACGGGATGGCTGGTCGGTCGTTTTCTCCAACGATATCGCGGCGGACTTTAGATCCCCTCTACAATAGCGACCTACGACAGGATCCCGTATGAGAAATCTATCAAAGCGTCAAAAACTCATCGCAGTAGGACTGTATCTTGCAAGATTCGATCAGGAAGGCTTAAGCCAACTTGGTTTCCGCGGTTTTTGGGAAGCTTTCAACACAATTGCCCTAAGCCTGGAAGCGAGTCCTGCCGCCATCAAAAATTATCGTGATGAGTTCGATCCGTTTTTCCCTAATTCACGTAAAGGGTGGCACAAGCGTCCAATAAGGCAATACTGCAAAAGCCTTATGGATGAATTAAGCGGACTCAATATTGATGAATTTACCAATCTTATTAAAACCGAAATATCCACGACTGGAGATTTGGCAATCATCGAAGAAATAATTGATGTGGACAAATCAAACTCATTCGCCAAGCGGTTGGTTACGGGACAAGCTGCTGAAAAATTCTTTGAGATGAAATATCACGGCCTACCGTATTTCCAAAATCACCAACTAATTAACACCACATTTTCCGGCTGTGGTTTTGACTACAAGATGATTCGTGATGGAGAACCTTTTCTTGCAGTCGAAGTAAAGGGGTTGTTTGAACCAAAAGGCGCGATCCTTCTAACAAGCAAGGAATATAAGGTAGCCAATCTTCTTTTAGACAGATATTTTCTCTTTGTTGTTCGCAACTTTGCGGAAAGTCCATTTTGCTCAGTAATCCAAAACCCCATTCATTCTGCATTGAAGTTTAAACGGCGTGAACTGATTGTCGTTCAAGAATCCTGGTCAACCGCTATCGAATGATAGCAAGGTTATATTCCCAATGATAAAAATAAATATTTCCACGGCTGATTCAGCCAGCAGAAGCACCCAAGAGCTACTCACTGCAGTAGCTCAACGTCAACAAAATGATCCGGAAGCCAACATTGAAAATGTAGTTCTTCATCATCTCGCAGGTGCCATGGCAGCATTGCTAATCAATAAAGATCTCGCTCTTTTACCTGAAACCCTTTCCACCCATTTTAACACTACAACACAAGCGCACTACCTTGTTGAAGACACCGCCATTCACATTGTAACCACACTCGAAAAATCGTTAATCCGAACGCTTGAACAAAATCTGACCGATGGATTTTCCCCCTTGATAATCACTTATGGAACCACTGCTGCCGCTCTTCGCGAGATAGCCGTTAATCTGGCGATTATTGACCGCATAGATATTTTTGAAATGAATCAATTTTTGACTATAGGCATCCTAAAGTTATCCAATTTTGACGGAACCAATCGGCTACCTGCCCTCGAAAAACTCATCAAGGCCTACAACCAAATCATCGACATGTGCGAAACCGATCCCAGCCTGAAAATCTCCTTGGGATAAAATGCGACAGAGCCGAGGCGTGAACAAAGGACGTCAGAGTCATCGGAAGCCAGAATCAGTCCGGGAATGTAGGAAAGTTCCCTTCCCTCGCGCCCCTTTCCAGAAATGGCCTCGGTTTTTTAAACCAGCCGCCGGCAGCGGCCTTTGGTGGCTACGTTCAACTCCCCCCGGCAGCGCGCCTCTATCAAGAACCGGATAGCTCGCCGCGACGCTCCTTGAGCAGGCGCTGGGTTTCGATGGCCCGCACGCGGGTGATCGGATAGAAGCTGATCAGCACCAGGCCCAATCCCAGCACAACGACCTGGCCGGCCACGAAGGCGTTTTTCAACAGCACGACCACCTGGTCGGGCACGCCGGACTCGGCCGCCGACGCCGCATCGAAGCCGATCCATTTCAGCAGGTTGCCGGTCATGATGGCGGCGACGGCCACGGCCATCTTGCGCGAAAAGCCGCCGATCGAGCTGAACATGCCCTCGCGCCGCAGGCCGGTCTTGAGTTCGTCCTCCTCGCACACGTCGCCGACCATGGTGAAGAAGGTCATCCATGTCCCTTGCAGGCCGATGCCGACGATGAACGTCGAGATCAGTTGCAGGTACGGCAGGTCGGGGCGCAGCGTCAGCCACAGGCTGGCGGAGCCGCAGAGGGTGACGAACAGCAGGATTTGTGTCGCCAGCTTCTTGCCCAGCCGCGTGCCGAGCCATACGGCGACCATGACGCTGAAGTAGGAGACGAAGGCATAGACGGTGCCGCCCAGCCCGGCCAAGGCCATGCCGGCAACGCGGTCGCCCCCGAAAATATAGAAGATGTTGACGTAGAGCCCCACGCCGCCAAAGGTCGCCAGGCCGGTCAGCACGACCACGTTCGACAGCGCCACGACGACGAACGCCCGGTTGGAGGCCGAGGTCTTGATCGCCTTGAACAGCCGGATGCGGTCCTGTTTTTCGGCTTCGGCAATCTCGCGGCCGAAGATCACCGGCATGATGCCGCCCAGCAGGATGAAGAAGCCGAGGCCGATGCTGACCCAGACGGCACCGCGCACCGTTCCGCCGAACGCCTCCGCCTCGATCAGGCGCGGCAGCCACGGCAGCAGGAACGACATGCTCAGGCCAATATAGTTCGGCCAGGCCAGCAGCCGCGTACGCTCGTCGTAGTCGGTGGTCATTTCAAACCCAAGCGCCTGCCAGGGGATGATGTAGACCGTGTAGGCGGTAAAATAGAGCGTGCCGAGAATGGCCACCCACCAGAACGCGCCCCAGTCGCCGCCCAGCGGGCAGGTCCAGATGAACGGCAGCATCAGCGCGCAGAGCGCCGCGCCGGCGACGATATAGGGCCGCCGCCGTCCCCAGCGCGTGCGGGTGTTGTCGGAAATGTTGCCCATGATCGGGTCGCTGATGGCGTCGAAGATGCGCGGGATCGCCACCGCCCAGCCCAGCAAGGCCGGATCGAAGAACAGCGCGAGGTTGTAGACCGGCATCACCAGCGAACCGAACGCGTTCATGATCAGGTTGTCGCTCATCGCCCCAAAGGCGTAGCCGATTTTGTTGAGCAACGGTATATGCTCCGGCGTGTATTCCTTTTTCCCGAACCCAAACATGTGCGCCCCCCGATCCTGTGGATATCCGGTCAACAGGTAAACGAAATGAGATATTACATCAATTGTAATTATCAAATGATTCTACAGCGCCGACCGAGGACGCCGGATCAAAACAGAAGCAGTCCATCGAAGTAGAGCCTTACCAGCTGGCCGAAATCCGAAAACTCCGCCGCAACCTCGAAGCGGAAAAAGAGCTGGAAGAAGACCGGATCGCCAGGCTCGGCGGCGGGTTCTTCGCCCTCCTTGCGCGGACCAGCGATAAAATCGGCCGGGAGCGCGGCGTCGATCTTGGTCCATTGGCCGGGGGCCAGCGCAACGCCGCCGCTCTTGAGCTGCCAATTGCGGCGCTGGAGGTCGAGCAGCCCGGGCTTGAGCGTGATCGCCGGCTTTTCCGGATTAGGGTTGAAGATATGGAAACACATCCGGTTGATGCGGCGTGGCGCCAAATCCCACACCAGCAGCCCGAAGCGATCCGGTTTGGAGAAGCGGAATTCCAGCTCCAGCGAGCGGCCGCCTTGCAGCGAGGGCGTTTCCACGATGCGGCTGGCGACCAGGTCGCGCATGTTGCGCGTATGGCGGTCGAGCCGGATCGGCGACCCAAAAAAGTTGGAATAGACCGGGCGCTCGGCGGCCGCACCCGCGACGGCACCGGCCGCGGAGCACGACAACCCGGCCAAAACCTCCCTGCGGTTATTCGGCATGTTTCACCTCCCCTTCCGGCGTC
>JBGSLE010000252.1:0-5302 GCA_041740875.1 Pontiella sp.
GAGCGGATCCAGCGGTTTCAGGGCATAGGCGCTGATCGAGGTGGATCCTTCCGTTGCCGGCGAGGCCACCCCAACGGATGGGGTTCCATCTGCAACAGGCATGTCATCCAGCGGGGCGTTAACCGGCTGGATGACGCAACCCGCAAGCAGCAGGATTGCAACCAAAGAAGCAAAACAGGGCAAATAATGTTTCATGTCGATCCCTTTTGAGGCAAACCAAAGCTACACATTGTCTTCCGACGCCTCGCTCTGCGAGCTGCGGTAGTAGTCCGAATAGTAGGAGTGGTAATAATAGTAGTAGTCGTCGCGCATCACGTTGATGTTGTTCAGCACCGCGCCCACGGTCTTCACGCCCAGCGTTTCCATCATTTGGCGAGCCTTGGCCAGCATGTCGCGCGGATACTTGCGGTATTGCACCACCAGGATGGCCCCATCGGCCTCCTTCGCAATAATCGATGAATCGCTGATACCCACCAACGGCGGGGTGTCGATCAAGATCACATCGTACTTCGTCTTGAGGCTTGCGATCAGCTCGCCGATCCGCTTCGGATCCAATACCCCCAGGGAGGTGCGCGGAAGCCGGCCGGAAGGCAGGAAGTGGAGGTTCGGCACGCTCGTGGCCTTGATCGCCTCCTCGACTGGTACGTCGCGAAGCAAGACGTTGGTCAAGCCAAAGCGGTTGGAAACCCCGAGAATCGTATGCTGCACGGGGCGGCGCAAGTCGGCGTCGATCAACAACACCTTTTCACCCTGCTGCGCACAAACAAACGCCAAGTTGAAACAGGTCGTGGATTTGCCCTCGCCCGCGCCGCCGCTCAATACGCAAAACGCTCCGCGGTGCGCCCCACCCTCGGTGAAAGCCAGGTTGGTGCGCAACACGCGGTAGGCTTCGGCATGCTCGCTGTCGGGGCCTTCCTCGATCAATGGCCGAACCTTCTGGGGAATCAATCCCAACACGGGAAGACCAAGAATGCGCTCGACGTCGTCGGCCGTCTTGATCGAGGTGTCGAGATACTCGATGAAGTAGGCCAAACCAACACCGGCGCCCAGACCCACGAAAATGCTCAGCAACACATTCATGAAAAGATTCGGGCTGACGGGACGGCGGTTGGGTTCGGCAACGTCGATGATTTCCACCGGATTGCGCGGCACCTCGAGCGTGATGATTTCCTGGCGGTGTTTCGACTTGAGCTGGTTGTAGATAAAGCGCTCCGATTCCAAATCGGCCAAGGCGTTCCGGAAGGGGCGGAACTCTTCGCCTTGCGACTGGATGGTGGTCGACTTCACGCTTTCAAGCAACTTGTCCAGATCCTCGAATTTTTTCTTCGCGACTTCGTATTCCGTCTGGATGCGGTTGCGCAATGACTGCAACCGTTGCTTCAAGGCTTCCTCGGCCCGTGTCTTCTGGTACGTGAAGCGCAGGATCTCGGGGTGATTGGGTCCGTAGTCAGCGCTGAGGGAGCTCAGTTGCACATCAATGTCTTGGATCTGCTGGATCAAGTTCATGACCAGCTGGTCCGTGGTGAGGCCGGAGGCGCTATCGATCAGGTCTTCGTCCTTGAGGCTTTCAAGGATCTTCAGCAAACCTTCCTTCTCAAGCAATTGCTGCTGGGCATAAAGCCTATCCCCTTCCAGCTGCTGCATTTGCATTTCGCCGATATCGACATCGCCCTCTCCGCCCAGAACCGCAATGCCGAACTGGGTTCGAATCTCCTGAACCTTTTGTTCCGCCGCAGAAACGCGCTGGAACTGTTCCGTCACCGCCTCGTCGATCTTATCGATGGCTTCGCGTGCGGTTTTGAGCGCCTGATCCAACCGGGAATCGCGGTACACTTCCGACAGTTCGTTGGCAATATCGGCCGCCTCGTCCGGATTGTCGCGCTTAACGCTGACCACGATCAACGAGGTGTCGCGCTGCTGGAATACGCTGATGCTGTTTTGCAAGATCTTCAGGGCGACTTCGCGCGGCAGTTTTTCCCCGCCCTTCGCCCACTTTTCCTGAAGGTTGAGGCGGTTCACCACCTCGTAGAGGTTTGGCGTGGACTGCAGAATCTCGAACTGGGTTCGCAGGAAGTAGGGATTGTAGGTTGAATAGTAGGACTGCGGTCCGGAAAAGGGGGCGATTTCAGGCATATCTTCCGATACGGAAATCCGCACCGAGGAGGCGTAGATGTTGGGTAGCATCAGCGTGTAGACCG
Source organism: Pontiella sp. (assembly GCA_041740875.1). Lineage (GTDB taxonomy): Bacteria > Verrucomicrobiota > Kiritimatiellia > Kiritimatiellales > Pontiellaceae > Pontiella. The sequence goes on from JBGSLE010000252.1 coordinate 2,199, forward strand.
TTCCGGTCAGCACGACCAAGATAGCGACAGCAAGAACGATTTCCTTGCGGGACCGGATCACCCGCCAATAGTCGAGGAAGTGCAAGGTGCCGGACTGCTGCGCTGTCTCATTGCTCATGAAAAAACCTCTCCTATTCAAAAAATCAAGATGGTGAAGGTATCCTTCACCATCTTGTCGTTCAAATCAAAAACCCAAGATTCAATGGCTACAGCCGGAGCCGCCAGCCGATATCGAAGACATTGCGGTTGTATTCACCCAGCAAATCGGTATCGGTCATCCGCACGGAATATTCGTAGCCTGCTTCCAAGAAGTTGTTGCGGTTGACCTGGTAGGAGGCCCGCAGGCTCAGCACGATATAATCGTCGTTAGCATCTTCGATAACACCAGTATAACTGTCACGAGTATAATCGGCGTCGTACATGCTGTGCGTGTAGCTCATGGAGCCCGCCAAGCTGATCTTGGCCGTGATGTCCTGGCGCGCACCCAGCGCCAGATTGAAACGATCCTGCGCATTGTAGATGGAGTTTTCGGCGCGGTAGACGGAGTAACCAACCGACCCGTTGAGCGTCGTGCGGGACGTGGGGTTGAAGTCCAATCCAGCCTGAAGATAAGGTGATGTCGAATCGGTGTTGTCGCTACCCGTGTCCACATCCGAGAAGGAGTAGCCGACCCGGGCATTGCCCGTCACGTTGGGATTAAAGTTTTGGTCGACCCCAAGGTAACCCGCAACGGAGTCGAATCCGCCACGATCCCCATTGTAAGCGTGGGTCACATAGTTGGCTCCCAAAATACCCTGTGTCGTATTGGCCTTCAGATCGCGGATGTAGGAGGCATCGGCCGTAATTTGGTCATAATCGTTATTACCACCAGTCATCGTATCCCCGCCACCGTATGCTTCCTCATCCCAGCGGCGCAGTTCGTAGCCCGCACCGACCTTGACCAAGCTGAGCGAGCTGAGCGTGTAATCCACCGCGCCCATCAACTCGTTTTCGAGGTAGTTTTGGTTAGGAGTCGCTCCGAGGTCGCTTTGTCCGTCTTTGTCCTGATAGCGGAAGCGGTCGGAAAGGGTGACAAAGGCTCGCTGGGAAACGGCATGGTTCAAGCGGGCGTACAGATCCTGGTAGGAAACCAATTCGGGATCGGCGTCGAACCGGTAGCGGAATTCCGGCTGCCAGTAGAGCAATGCATCCGTCCGGGAGGAGATGTTAATCTTGGCGGACAGGTTAACGATGTCGGTAATGAACATCGTGTCCTGCTTGTCGTCATCGGTTTGATAGACGTTGTCGTCATAGCCCACCCGCACATGGTTCTGGAACCGGACAACCCGTTCTCGCGCACCGAATGTAGCTACGGAAACCGATGCCAGCGCAACCAGCATAAAACCCGTTTTATTCATCATAGAAACTCCCTTAAACAACCCTGAAGAACACGTCTACGCCCGCAACCTACTACTCCGGAGTGGCATCGCGCTCGCCAAACCCACGGCTTCCACCAAATGCAGACGAAGACCAGAAGCTACCAAACAACCCTTGATAAAAACTCCGCAATCCCTGGCTCTGCCACGGCACATCATAGATATTCGGAGCATCGCCTGCGCGGCCGGGGCCGCCACCGGTGTTGGTTTGCGATTCTTTCCATTGGTCATGCGCACTCTTTGCGATGCTTTCCGGAACCACCCCGTTGAAGGCATCACGGGCGGCTTGAACGGCCGCCTTCAAATCGTCAGACGCCGTCGAAGCCGCATCTTGATCTCCCCCGGCAATCGCGCGCTCCATCGCGGAATAGGCTTCTTGGGCAGAGGCAACAGCGGCATCCACCGCATCCGAGCGTTTCCCGGCCTCGGTGATCGCATCGACATCGCCCCCCAAGGCCGCAGCGGCAAGGTTGGCTTTGGCTTCAACGGCCAACGCCGAAACTTCGGCCAAATCACCGGCGGCGGTGGCTTGGTCGACGTCGGCAACAACAGTGCCTGCGATTAGAAGAGCTGCGAGACCGGCAGCAAAACCCTGAATACCATAACGTTTCGTTTTCATGACCCGGCTCCTTTACTTAGAATACTTTTCCGCGATGAGGGTTTTTACCCTCTCATAATTGAACTGCACCTGGGAAGCGGCAGCCGTTGCGTCCTGCATGGAGGCACGGATGATGTCCAAGGATTCCGTCTTGTTATCGGCGACCGCTTCAACATAGCGGAGGGAAATCTGCACCACCCGCGATCCGGAAACCGCAACACCGGCGTTGACCTTGGCCAGCAATGCGTAGTCCTTGGCGATCGCCTCGCTGGAGGCGGTTCCGACCTTGGCGGCGCTTTCGGAGGCTCCCTTGAGCGACTCGACGGCAACCGCCCAGTTTTCAGCCGCCGATTCCAGCATTTGCTTCACGTCTTCCATGAGCGGCGAATCTTCGGGAATGCGTACCAGCGCCGATTTGCCATTCTCGATGGCGGCCCGGGCATCGGAAACCGCAGCTTCGGCCTTGGTTACGTAGGTTTTGGCCTCCTCCGCCAGTGCGGCGGTATCCGCACGCGCTGCCATGGGCATCGCACAAAAAAGAGCAGCTCCGGCAACCGCCGTCAAAACGAATCCATTTCTATTCATACCCCTGTTCCTCAAGTTAAGACCTACCACAAATATAAAAATAGTCTTTTGGACGCAACACAAAACTATCCATTGAATTTCCGCCCCCCCGGAGGGCTTCCATGATCGCCGCGTACCCCTCGGCATATTTCACGTCATTTAGGATGCAGAAATCCTCCCATGATTCAATCCCCTTGGGAAGCATGGCCTTGCCGGCCAGGTATTCAGCCTCGCCCGAAAAGACCAGTTCGATCTGCCCCATCGCCCTCGCGCAATCCCCGAGGGTGAATTCCTTGCCGTTGACGATTTCCATGAGCCCGAAATAGATGCCGGTCTTGTTCAGGAAGGCCACGCAGTCGTTGAGCGTGGCATCGTGGGAAACGTAGCGGTCGAAAAGGCCGGAATACTTAGCCAGAACAAGCGCCGCATCCGCATGGGTGGGGGCGGGCGGCTGGCCGACGGATTCCCGCGCGCCGCCGGCCCCGCAACAAACGGCCGGCACTGCCAACAGCGCCGCACAAGCAAGG
>JBGSLE010000253.1:0-24929 GCA_041740875.1 Pontiella sp.
TGCTGCACCAACTCAACCTGACCTTGCCCGACCAGCCGCCCCCTCGGCTCGAAGAGCTGAAAAAGAAATGTGGGGCAGACCTATGAGGAGAAATGGAGCAACCAAGGCACTTTTACCCGCGGACAGCGAAAGACAGGTTAACCTAGATTCGGAAATGGGGTAACCACGAAAGACCCAGCGCGGCAAAGCCGCAACCAAATTTCCGATTTCCGATTGATGATTTCCGATTGATGGAAATGGCATCACCACCTGAAAGCGAAGCGGTAAATGATTTGCGTAGAAAACAGTGACGAAGGACCGTTTCAAAAACACAAAAAGTCACAACAATCACCGTAGAACCAAAAATAGGTAAATATACGCATTTACCCAAAGGTGTGACTCCCCCAAAGGCGAACACAACAGGACAAGCGTATTTGCGCCTAAACCCAAGATGACAAGCACGTTACATTCTGTGTATTCTGAGTATGGACGCTTCGCGCCAGCCTCGTTTCGTATTCGTGGTTAATCCCTGTTTCTATGATAAAGGAATGCAGTATAAACAGAATCCTTACGATTATTTTTCTTGAAATAGTACAGATTCCGGATCGAAAATCACGCCGCAGCTTGAGATTAGGCTGTGAGTCAGGGGGGATCATATGAAAACCGGTTATATCGTTTCGCCTTTGGCTTCGGTTCGTTCGGGTTTTGCGGGGGTATTCGTCTTCCTATTTGTTCTGCTCCTGTTTTCCGGGGTGAACCTGGGCGCGCAAACGGTCAACTTCCCCGATCCCTATCTTGAAGCTGCCGTTCGTAATACTCTTCCCAAGCCGTCCGGCGATATTACGGAAGAGGACATGCTGACTCTCGACCATCTTTACGTCAGCGATCACGGCATCAGCGATACCTCCGGCCTCGAATACGCCCGCAATCTCACCGACCTCGATTTCAGCCGGAATCCGGTCGCCAATTTCTCCGGTTTCGCGGGATTGACCAACCTGGAGACTCTCACCTGGATTTGGAGTCCGCTGGACGATCTCGCGTTCGTCACCAATCTGGTCAACCTCCGTCGGGCGGTTATCTACGGCAATCAGTTTCAGGACATTTCCCCCGTGGCGAGCCTGCTGCGGCTGGAACTCCTCCAGCTCGACTGGAATCCCGCCGTTACGAATCTGACCCTGGTTGCCGCGATGACCAACCTGACCCATCTCAGCCTGGCGGGCGACGGAGTCACCAATGCCGCGTTTTTGACCGGCCTCGCGCGGTTGCAGGAACTCAGCCTTTACCTGAATGACGTGAAGGACATCGTGCCGCTGGCGGGGCTGTCTGACCTCACGATGCTCAGCCTGGGCTGGAACAACATCACCAACCCCGCCGTGCTGGCCGCGTTCACGGGCCTGGAGGAACTCTGGTTGAACGGCAACGCCCTCACCAACGTTCCGTACCTCGCCGGTCTGACCAGCCTGCGGCGTCTCGGCCTCGACTACACCGATCTCACGGACATGGCCCCGCTGACCAACCTGACGCTGCTCACGGAATTGAATGTCGGGGAAAATTACCTCACCAGCCTGCCCGATCTTTCCGCTCTCACCAGCCTGCGCGTGTTCATGATGGCCGGCAATCAGATCACCGACCTCGCGCCGGTGACCAATCTGACCGCACTGCTGGAATTGCACGCCCAACGCAACCTGTTCGCCAGTGTCGCCCCGCTGTCCGGCTGCCCGTGGCTGGAACGGCTGCTGCTCAGCGGCAACAGCCTCGCCGATCTGGCGGAACTCAGCGTATTCACCAATCTGCATTACCTCCAGCTTCGTGAAATGCAGATTTCCAGCCTGGACTTCGTCGCGCCCCTGACGGGCCTGAACGATCTGGACATCGGCGACAATCGGGTGACAGACCTTTCCCCGCTGACCCATTTGCCCGATCTGCATTATCTATCGGGTGACCGAAACCGGTTGACGCAGATTGAACCGCTGCTGGACTGCCCGTCCCTCTGGTACGTCAACCTGCTGGAAAACTATCTCGATCTATACGAGACTTCCGCCGCTTGGAGTGTCATCACCAACCTCGAATACCGCGGAGTCTTGGTGGACTATGCTCCGCAGCTTATGCCGCCCGTGCTGCCGCACGTTCTCGTCCAGCCCGCCAACGGATCCGCTTTTCCCGGCAACGAAGCGAGGTTTAGCGTAACGGTCGAAGCCGCCGAGTTTCCGCCCGAATTCCGCTGGCAGAAGGACGGCGTGGACCTTGAGAATGACGCCCGGATTTATGGCGCGGACAGCGACACCCTCACGATTCAGAACATCGATGCGGCCGATGCGGGCTTGTACAGCGTCCGTGTCTGGCGCGACTGGGTGGCGACCAAAAGCCTTGCAGCAGAGCTGAAGGTCATCACCGAGGTCGCCTTCGCCGATCCGAATCTGGAGGAAGCCGTGCGAGCCCAGCTGGGTATCTATGAGGAACCGCTCACGCCGGAAGACCTGATGGGCATGACGTATCTTTACGCCAGCCACACCTACTGGGCGATCACGAACCTCAGCGGGCTGGAAGCCGCCGCCGACCTGGAGGAACTCGATCTCGGCGGACAGTTCTCCCTGCAGAGTTTCGCTCCGCTCACCTTCCTGACCCGGCTGAGCCGCCTCTACCTCAATCAATGCGGGCTGGACAGTCTGGAGTTCCTGGCCGGCCTGCACCCCCTGGCAGCGCTCTCCGTCAGCGGCAACTTCATCGAAGACCTTTCGCCGTTGAGCCGGCAGCCCGGTCTGGAATTCCTTTATCTGGATGACAATCAGCTCACGCAGATCGACCCGCTATCGGACCTTTCCGTCCTCTATGAGGTCTATCTGCAATACAACCGCCTCGATACCAACGAAACCTCCGCCGCATGGAACGTCGTCGCCGGCCTTGAGACCCGCGGCGTCTATGTCGAATTCGACCCTCAAAACGCCGCCGCCGACCGGCCCGTCATCATGCTGCAGCCCGTCAACGTTGCCGCGTATGCCGGAGACGACATCAGTTTCCGCGTCGAGGCCGCAGGCAGCGGCTCCGGCCTGAGCTTCCGCTGGCTCAAGAACGGCGGGAATCTCGCCGACGCTGGAACCCTCTATGGGGCAGACGGCGACACGCTTTACATTGACGACGTGGTCCCCGCCGACGCGGGCAGCTACCGCGTGCGCGTCTGGGACGAAAACGGCATGACCAACAGCTGCACCGTCACGCTGCGCGTCGTGGCCGATGTGGCTTTCGCGGATCCGCAGCTCGAACAGGCCGTGCGCGACTTGATCGGCAAACCGGCCGGGGAACTCACCCCCGCCGACCTTGGTTCCGTGACCATGCTGGATGCGGCAAACTACGGCATTACGAACCTCGCGGGCATTGAGGCCGCCGTCAATCTGGAGTGGATTTCGCTGAGCTACAATCTGGGCATCGCGGACTTCACACCGCTCACCTTGCTGCCCAAGCTGAACGTCCTCGACCTGAACGGCTGCGGCGTAAGCGATATCGCCTTCGTGGCCGACCTCCCGCCGCTGCGCGAACTGCATGTGTGGCAAGGCTCAATCACCGATATTTCCGCGCTGGCCGGACAGACCGCACTGGAGCGGCTCAATCTTGCCTACAGCGCGGGCATCACCAGCTTCGCCGTGCTCAGCAGTCTCACCAACCTCTACGACTTGTGGTTGGAAGGCACCGGCGTCAGTAACATCTCCTTCGCGGCCCACATGCCTCGTCTTCATGGCCTCAGCGTGGAAGCCGGAAACGTAGGGGATCTCAGCCCGCTGGCGGGGGCGACGAACCTCGCATGGCTGGATATGGCCAACAATCAGGTCACGAACGCCGCCCCGCTGGCCGGCTGCACCCGTCTCGAATGGCTCAGTGCCGGCAACAACCGGATTGCCGACCTCGGCTTCGTGACCCCGCTGACGCGACTCACCTTCCTGTCGCTGGGTCAAAACGCGATCGAAGACCTCGCCCCGCTGGCCGGTCTCACCCTGCTCGACTTTCTGGATATCGGCTGGAACCCGCTAACCAACGCGGCACCCATCGGGACCCTGGCGGCTCTCTCGGATCTGCGCATCGCCAATGCGGGACTCGCTGGCGATCTGGGTTTCCTGGCGACGCTCACGAACCTGCAGGTGCTTGACGCCAGCCTCAACGCCATCACGGCGTTTCCGTCGTATCCCGGCCTCAGCCGGCTGCGTTATCTCAATCTTGATCAGAACCCGCTGGAGAATCTCGGCTTTGTGGCCAGCCTGCCCAACCTTGAGCAGCTGTTTCTCAACAGCACCGGCATTCAGGATCTCAGCCCGCTGGCCGGGCGGACGAACCTCCGCAGCCTCGGCCTGTATTTCAACGGCATCACCAGCCTGGCACCGCTCGCCACGCTGACGGGGTTGGAATGGCTGTCGCTGATGGACAATCAGGTGCAGGACATTTCCGCACTCGCCGGCCTGGTGAACCTGACCTATGTGGACCTGCGCTACAACCGGCTGGACGTGAATCCCGGCTCCGCCACAGTGACCGTGATCGCGACGCTCGAAAGCCGGGGAGCGCGCGTGGACTATCTGCCCCAGCGGGAAGAGCCCGTGCCGATAGTCCTCAGCGCGCCGGCATGGCTGGGTGGAAACCAGTTCCAGTTCACCATCACCAGCGCGCCGGATGCCGTGCTCGAAATCTGGAGTTCCACCAACCTCACGAGCTGGTCTTCCGCCGGCTTTGTCACCAACACCTCCGGCATAACCACCTTCACCGATCCCGCCGCTGCGGATGATCGGCAGTTCTACCGAGCACAACAACAATAAATAGATCAACCACCATCGAGCCGATGGATTTCGAGCATCAATCATTCGGAGCAGTTCCCGTCCAATGTCCGATGTTGCGTCTGCCCTTCTCTCATCCCCTTCACGGACGGGCCGTGAACTGCCAGTCATTAACTTGACCCATAACCGAAATCTGAAAACCGAAACAGGCAGAAGCAAGGAATAACCTGAAAGGACCGATCATGAAACCAATGAAATCAATCCACCTCAGTCTCCTGACCAGCGCGCTGGCCCTGCTGGCGGCGGAAACGCTCCGAGCTGACGTTATCACCCTCCAGCCCGTAGATGACTCAACGATCAGCAGCTTGTCTGGACAGACTAACACACCCGCTGGCAACGCCGCTCAGCTTACGATGACCGGATGGCATGATATTGGCGCGACCCGACCGCTGCTCAAGTTTGACCTCAGTTCCATCCCCGACAACGCAGTGGTGCTCTCCGCAGAGTTGACCTTGGAACAGGTATTTCTCAATCCGAGTTCGTGGAAAACCTTTCCCGTCAAGGTGTGGCGGATGCCAAACGACGACTGGTCCGAAGCGACGGTCACTTGGAACTCCTACGCCCAGACGGGTGCAGTGCAGGTGGCCAGCCTGCCGGGTCCCCAAACAAACAGCCCCAGGGTCTGGGGCATCACCCTGGCGGATTGGGACTTCACCAAGGACCTGTTGGACAATGCCGTGACCTTCCAGTTGCGTTGGGGCGACGAACTCAACCAGAATTACAAACAAGTCGGCTACAGCAGCAAGGAAGGGGCCGTGGTGCCCACACTCCGGATTGAATACGTTCCGCGCCCAGCCGACGAGATTGCGCTCCAGGACGACTCATATATCAGCACCTTGTCAGGACAGACGGACACCCCCTTTGGGGACGCCAATCAGCTTGCGGTGACCGGATGGCATGATATTGGCGCGACCCGACCGCTGCTCAAGTTTGACCTTAGTTCCATCCCCGACGGCTGGGCGGTGCTTTCCGCGGAGTTAACGCTGGAACAAGTGGCTCTCGGCGCGGGCTCGTGGAACAGCTTTCCCGTCGAGCTTTGGCGCATGCCGAACGACGAATGGTCCGAAGCGACGGTCACTTGGAACTCCTACGCCCAGACGGGTGCGGTGCTGGTGGCCAGCCTGCAATCTCCCCAAACCAACGGTCCCCGGGTGTGGAACATCACCCTCGAGGAATGGAACTACGCCGAGGACTTGTTGGACAATGCCGTGACCTTCCAGTTGCGTTGGGGCGACGAACTCAACCAGAATTACAAACAAGTCAGCTACAGCAGCAAGGAAGGCACCGTGGCACCCACCCTCCGGATCGCATGCGTTCCAGTCCTCAACATCACTCGGACCAACGAACTGATCATCGTTTCGTGGTCCGGGTCTGCGGGCGGTTGGTTGCTTGAAAGCACGAACGCGCTTGCGGGCACGTCCGTTCCTTGGCCGCTGGCGACTCCCCCCTGCCAAACCAACGGCAACACCCTTTTCGTGACGGTCACCAACACTCCCGCAGTTGGAAATCAGTTCTATCGCCTGCACAGGCCGTGAACTCGAAAAGGAGACAACCATGAAACACATGAGCATCGCAAAAAGGTCAGCCGCAGTGATCATGGTCAGCGCCTGGATTCTGCCGGCAACGGCAAGCGTGGTGGGACATTGGACGTTTGATGAAGGCAGCGGGACGAGCGTCGCAGATAGCTCGAGCCAGGCCAACCACGGCACCTTGGTCAACGCGAAGGCGGGCACGTGGACCAACGGGGTGAGCGGGGGCGCGCTCTACTTTGATGGCACCACCGGCGCGGGTTCAACGTATGTCACCATTCCGGACGCCGCGTCGCTTCACCTCACGAACGCCATTTCATTTGCCGCCTGGGTCCGGAGTGATGACGTTGGGCGCGACGCGCCGATTCTGGACAAGGAAGGCGGCGGCCAACTGTCGTACTGGTTCGGGACATTTGGCCCGACTCGCTTTGGGGTGCTGCTGGACACGGACGGCAACCAGCCTTGGACCGTATACGATCGCGACCAGGGCGTCGTGCCGCAGGGTCTTTGGGTGCATCTGGCAAGCACCTGGGATGGGACGACGATCCGGCACTATCTCAATGGCGTGTTGCTGGCGGAAACGACGGCGTTCACGGGGCCGATTCATGCGTCCACTGCGGCGTTGATCATTGGCGCAAACGTTCCTTACAACAACACCGCGTTCAAAGGCGCGCTGGATGACGTGCAGATTTACAACCACGCTTTGAGCGCGGATGAGGTGCGGGCGCTGATCGGCACGCCGCGGTTGCTGGTGGGCTACTGGCCGTTTGACGAGGGCGGCGGGACGAGCATCCGGGATCAGTCATCCCAAGCGAATTCCGGCACGTTGATCAACCTGCGGACCAACACATGGACGGCGGGGATCCGTGGCAGCGCGCTCTACTTCCCCGGGATCGTTGGGGAGGATTCGACCTATGTTTCCATTCCGGATGCGCCCTTGTTGCGGATCGTCGGCGACATTTCCTTCGCCGCGTGGGTGCGGTGCGATGACATCACCCGGGACGCGCCCATCCTCGCGAAGGAAGGCGATGGCCATCTGAGTTATTGGTTCGGCGCCTATGGCCTGAACAACGAGGGCGCCGGCCCCGGCAGCTTCGGCATGTTGCTCGATGCGGACGGCAACCAACCGTGGACGATGTACGACCGCAATCAGGGAGCGCTGCCCGAAGGCCAATGGGTGCATCTGGCCAGCGTCCGCGAGGGAACCACCATCCACCACTATCTCAACGGTGAGTCGGTGGGAGCGACCGGCGGGACGTTCGGCGGGCCAATCCATATTTCGGACGCTTTTCTGGCCATCGGAGTGAATTCGCTCTACAACTTTGCGGCCAATCACACCGCCTTCAAGGGCGCCCTGGACGAGGTTTGCCTCTACAACTATGCACTCACGCCTGCCGAAGTGGCGTCCCTATACACCAGTGCGGCTGCGCCCACGCTCCACATCGAAATCCAGACCAACACTGTGGTCGTCTTCTGGCCGTTGCCAGCCGAGGACTGGGTGTTGGAAAGCACAAATGCGTTGAACGGTGCCTCGGTTCTCTGGCCGCAAGTGCCGCCACCGTATCAGACCAATGGCAGCACCGTTTCCGTGACATTCAGCAACTCGCCCGCTGTGGATAACCGGTTCTTCCGGCTGCATAAACCCTGATCGTTGTCAGCGAACACAAAGGGTTCCGCGCTGGTTCTGCGGGGCAAGTTGACGCTATCCGGTAAGTTCCCGCGGGTAACGTGATTCAACGCCCTAATCCTGCTCCGGCATGCCGAATCATTGACCTTCATGGTCATGAAAACTTTCTGCCGACCGGTCCCGCCCGATGCCGGCGGACCGCTGACGAACGGGCAGTATTCGTTGAAAGGCGGTTTCTGGGTGTTGCCGCACGCCGTGCAGATTTCCCAGCGCTCCCGTGCCCACCATCGCGCCTGCCTCGCCCGGCACGCCGCCGTATCATAGTCCCCCGACACGCCGGGCTTCGTCTTGCAGGAACGGGACGCCTGTCCGCCGCCCCCGCCTGTTTTTATTTCGACCGGATAACGGGATGACCAAGATGGTTTTTCCGGCGCGGCATAGCCGCAGCCAAAATCCTCATCGTACTCGTACTCGTCCTCGATTCCCTGTTTTCGAGTACGAGGACGAGTACGAGTAGGAAATTGCGCCTATCACGGCGCGGAAACCCAGGGTAGGGCGCGACCGCCGGGCGCGTCGCACCGCACCGCTTCAAGCTGTAATACCATATTCAGTTTCACCGTGCTCTTTTGGATGCCCCCGATTTTCCCTCGCGGAGGCGCTGAGGACGCGGAGCAGATGAGTGGCGGGCGGGCTTCTCTGCGGTCTCTGTTGCTCTGCGAGGAATAGGGAGTTTGTGGTGAAAAAAACGGGTTGGGGTTGCGGGGTTGTTCGCGGTAGTCTCGCGCCTGTTTTTCAACAAGGGCGGGAATGGCATGAAGAATCAGGCGGACACGGCGGATAAGATCGGGGCGTTGCGGCGGTCGATGGCGGAGCACGGGCTGGATGCCTATGTGGTGCCGAACACCGACCCGCACCATAGCGAGTATGTGGCCGAGCACTGGCGCTGCCGCCGTTGGCTGACCGGCTTCACGGGGTCGGCCGGAACGGCGGCGGTGTTGGCGGAAAAGGCCGGGCTTTGGACGGACGGGCGCTATTTCATCCAGGCGGAAAAAGAGCTGGCCGGGAGCGGGATCGATCTTTTCCGGATGCAGCAGCCGGGCGTGCCGGAGCTGATCGACTGGCTGTGCGAAGAGATTCCCGCAGGCGGCGCGCTGGGGATCGATGGCCGCCAGCTGACCGCCGAGACGGCGGGTAAATGGCTGGAAAAGCTCGGCAAGAAAAAGATCCGGCTCGTGACCGACCTCGATCTGGTTTCCATGCTATGGGCGGATCGTCCGCCGGTTCCGGATGCGCCCGTGGCTGTCCATGCCGCCGAGGTTGCTGGCCGCACGGTGGCGCAAAACCTCGCCGAAATCCGCGCGGCGATGGAAAAGGCCGGGGCCGATGCCTACTTGATTAGCTCGCTCTACGACATCGCCTGGCTCTGCAACATCCGCGGCGGCGATATTCCCTTTTGCCCGGTGGCCATGGCGTATGTGCTGCTGAAACCCGAAACCGCCGAACTGTTCATCGATCTGGCGAAAACGCCTGTGGCGGTGGGGGATGAGCTGGCCCGCTCCGGGGTTGCCCTCCGTCCCTACGAGGGAATTGCCGATGCCTTGCGCGGGCTTGCGGCTGGAACGCGTATCTTCCTCGACGAGCGGCGCGTAAATATTTTCCTCAAACAGCAGATTCCCGGGCATTGCGCCGTGGTCAATGGCAAGGAGCTGACGGAATTGCCGAAGGCGCGGAAAAACGCGACCCAGTTGCGGCATTGGCGCGAGGTGCAGAAACTCGATGGCGCTGCGATGGTGCGCTTCTGGATGTGGCTGGAGGCGCAGGTGCCATTGCGCGGCGTTACGGAGTGCGAGGCTTCTTCCCGGCTCGCAGCCCTGCGGCGCGCGCATCCCGCATGCCTCGACCTGAGCTTTGCCACCATCGCCGGCTACGGGCCGAACGCCGCCATGATGCACTATTTCCCAGTGCCCGAAACCTGCGCCACGCTCGAACCGCGCGGATTGTTCCTGATCGATTCCGGCGGGCAATACCTTGGCGGAACGACCGACATCACCCGCACGATGGCGCTTGGTGCGCTGACGGACGAGCAGCGGACGGACTACACGCTCGTGCTCAAGGGCGTCGCAAACCTCTCGACCGCCGTTTTCCTGGAGAGCACCTCGGGCCTCCAGCTGGACATTCTCGCCCGCCAGCCGCTTTGGCGGCACGGGATCGATTACAAGTGCGGTACCGGCCACGGCGTCGGCTACTACCTCAACGTTCACGAAGGGCCGCAAAACCTCAGCCAGCACCAGAAAAGCGGCACCGCGCTGGAGCCCGGCATGATCCTCACGATCGAGCCGGGCGTCTACAAGCAGGACCGCCACGGCATCCGCATCGAAAACATGGGTTGCGTGGAGGAGGCCATGAAGACCGAATCCGGCACGTTCCTTCGCTTCGAAACCCTCACGCTTTGTCCCATCGACACCTCGCCGCTCGTGTTGGAATTGCTGGAAGACCGGGAAATCGAATGGTTGAACGGCTACCACGCCGCCGTGCGGGAAAAGCTGTCGCCGCTGCTGGATCCGGAAGAACGGCGGTGGCTTGAGGCGAAGACCGCCGCCATCGCGAAGCCGTAGGCAAAAAAAAGACACCCCTCGGGCAGAGGGGTGTCGGGCATGAACGCGCGATGCGCAAGAGGCTACATCGAGATTTCTTCGATCGTGGCGCTGTCGCGGAGGCTCTTAATGTAGTCGCCAACCACCTGTTGCTTCTTCTGGTTGCTCAGGAAGGTGATGATCTGTTCCTTGGATTCGTCGAAGCCAACGGTGCCTTCTTCTTGGCGTTCGCCGACCCTGATGAGGTGGTAGCCGAACTGGGTTTCGACGGTATCGCCGACTTCGCCGATCTCCTGGGTGAAGGCGGCCACTTCGAATTCGGGAACCATCTGGCCCTTGCCGAAGGTGCCGAGCGATCCGCCCTGCGCGCTGCTGGGGCATCCGGAATGGGCCTTGGCGGCATCCTCGAAGCTGACCGTTCCGGCGATGATGTCGGCGCGGATCTTTTCGAGGGAGGCCTTCTTGGCCGCCTTGGATTCATCGGTTTCCCCTTCGTCAAACTTGATGAGGATGTGGCTGGCGGTGACGGATTCCGGCTTCTTGAAACGGTCGGGGTTGGTGTCGTAGAACTCCTTGGCTTCCTCTTCGGTCGCGGCGGCCACATCGACCGTCTTGGCTTCGAGGAACTTGCGGGTCTTCATGTCGTTCTTGATGTTTTCGGAGAGCTTTTCGAGGGTCAAACCCTGGGCGGCGAGCGCCTCTTCGAGGGTGCGGCCTTCCGGGATGCGGGTGCGGATCTCGTCGATCGCCTTCACCACGTCTTCGTCGGTCACTTCGATGCTGGCGGTGTCCACGGCGGCATCCATCAGCTTCTTGGTGATAAGGTCGTTTTTGAACTGCTCGTACATCTGACCCTGGATCTGCTGCATCTGCTGCGGGGGCACGCGGCCGGCGATCTGCTGCATGGCCGCTTCCATCAGCTCGAGGATTTCGCCGCGGGTGATGTCGGCGCCGTTGACGCGTACGACGACGGCCGCCGGGTCGGTGGTAAGCGGGTTGGGCTTGATGGGTTGTTCGAAGAGGTCTTCGGTTTGGGCGAGGTCGACCGGCGGAGGTGCAGGAACCTGGGCGACTTCGTCTTCTTTGCAACCGGTCAGCACGAGCGAGACGGCGAGGGGAGCGAGCATCGCCAGCTTATATTTCGTCAAATTGTTGAACATCGTTCTTGATCCTTTCTTCTTGGTTCATCTAAACACCGCGTTCACCCAAATAGGCATGGGAAAGGCCGGATAGTGGGGGGTGGGCGGCCAAATGTCAACGCATTCAAATGCGATTGAAGGGTGCGCGTTCAAATGGTTAATCCGGAAATCCTCAAACAATTCCGTTGCTCAGCCTGCGGGGCCTGCTGCCGCTGGACCGGTTCCGTGCTGCTGGAGGAGGCGGATCTCGCCCCCTTGGCGGAGCTGATCGGTCTCTCCGTGCAGGAATTTATCGACGGCCACACGCGCCTGGCCCCCAACCGCCGCCAGCTGGCGCTGCTCGACCAAGCCGACGGCAGCTGCGCCCTCCTTGCGGGCGACCGCTGCTCGGTCTATTCCGCCCGTCCGCTCCAATGCCGCACCTTCCCTTTCGCTTGGCGCGTGGCCTCCGGCTGCCCCGAACTCGACCGGCTGCATTGACTTAAAAATTGGGTGCCGTTCAAATGTTGAGGTATTACGTTCGTCAGGGCTTCCGGCGTCTGCGCCATGCAAAGAAGCCCATGCCTCCGACCAGGGCGAGGAGGGGAAGCAAATAGTTCCAAGGAGTACTTGGATTCCTGGATGCAGGTTTTTCGGCTACCGCCATCACTTCCGGTATTTCCGCAAGACGCGTTGCCTCGGGCGCAGCGACCGGACTGGTGGAATTGGTTTTCACCGGCTGGACGAGATTCCCGTCGACAACCGATGACGAAACTCCTAAGCGGGCTTCCATAGAGATCATTGCTTGCGTAGCAAATTCCCTGTTCCTGTATCGTTCCGGAAGCGATTCGTATTCATGTTTCACAAGAACAAGAGCCTCAGCATCCCCTTTATTTGCAATAGCAACAAGTGCATTTAGCCGAACAACGATATCTTCATGATTGAGCAGGGGATATAGAAATTCGACATCTGTTGCGCTGCCGATATCACCTAATGTCGTTGCAAAAAAAATCAGCATGTATTCCGAACCCTGAGTATCGCTTTCAAGCCGCTTCGGAATCATTTTTGCAATTGTTTTAGCTACCTCTCTTTTATCCCCCTTTGTCTGTCTAAGCGTACTCAAGGCACTTCCGACAACGTAATAATTATCCGACTCCTCGATAATTTCGATCAATGCAGGATATAACTCCTCTCCTCGCGCGAGGAATTCGCTGTACCTCGCCTGTTCTCTGGGATCCTGCATATCGCTTCCCTTTGGAAGCAGGCGGAAGACCTCCTCCTTGGTCAGCGGTCGATCCGGCAGTGGCGTGTCTGACGGCCACGCCAGCATCACTTCTGCATTTCCCGACAAGACCATGAGTGATAGTCCCAACAAAACAACATGTAGCAACTTATTGGACATGGGAATCTCCTTTCATGGACTGTTCTTCATCCGATACCAGGCGTTTCGATGTGTTTCCATCGTAGCCTTCCACCGAAGCGTAACCATACATCAACCTCCAGCTCTCGTCGGCATGATAGGCATCGGTCAGCAAGTGCCCCAGCTCGTGCGCGATCGCATAGCCCAAAGAAAAAGACACCTGACTGTCTCCCATGAATATATTGTAAAGATAGGGATCCTCGCTTTCGTCGTAATAGTCGTCAGCTATTGCGCTTCCCAAGACAGGATCATTGACCCCTCTGCTTGTCATGTTCGCAAAAAACACATGAATATCGGCTACATTTCCTGTGGTGCCAAGCTGGTCGATGAGTGTTTTTGCCTCCTGCGCCAAGACTGTTGCCGAACTGGAGGAACGGACGAGCAAACCATCGCTATCTTGTAAATCTACTCCCGTCGGCGGGTCGTGGATGGCGGGTGCGCTCCAGGTGAGGTCGATGCCGACCTGCGCATAACGTTCGCGCGCGATGGCAAGTTCGGCCTCCACCTCCGCGACGGTCCGTGCCGGGATACCTCCGGCTTCGTCCCTTAGAATGATCGGGGTCAAGTGAACCGTTCCATCGCAGGCGACGGAAGCCTCCCGCGCGTCGAGCAGTGTGCCGCCGGCGGTCTGGTATTGCACCTTGACCTTACCACCGAGCACCACCCGGTGGAGGCGGTCGTTGCGCTGGTCGTCGGGCACGCCGTTGTAGTAGTAGGTGCAGGCATCGTCGGCCGCATCCACCACCAGCAGCTGGGCCTGCGAAACAAAGATGCCTGAACCCGCCGGTTCTTCGAGCAGTTCGATCGGGGTGGGGTCGTCGTCGTACGCGGCATCCGCCGAATCGGTTGAGACCAGCGCATCCAATGTCCCCTGGCCCTTGCGGGAGCCATCGACCACGCGCACATGGAAGCAGTCGGGATCGTCGTCGATGAAGTTGACCAGCGGGGTTCCGTCCGGAGAAAAGGCATCCGTCCACTTGGCGATTTTGAGCGCGGAGGCCGGTTGCATGGCCGCGTCGAGGATCTCGGCCTTGGCGATGTGGATCAGCGCCTGCTTGCCTTCGGCGAAAAAGTAGGAGCTTTCGCCATGCAAACCCAAAATACCGTCGGGATCTTCGATGCCAATGCCTCCGGGCAAAGAGAGGGTTGTTCCGAAGGACGTAACCACAGGCGACGAAGGGGGCGCACCGGCGCTGCCGGGCACCCAATCCTCTCCGGCTCCTTCTTCCATCGCGGCTTGCGGGGATGCCGATCCCGTCGGCTCGACCGTCAGGGTGTAGTCGTAGTCCGGCTCTCCATACTGCTGTAGGAAGGCAGGGTCTGTGCCGATGTGCCTGAGCGTGACCGCATAGGTGTTTCCCCGGAGAAACTTGAACGACTTGGTTGCAAGGTTTCCGTATCCGCCCGAGTGAAGGCGTATGGAGCGTTCCCCGGCCATCGACATGTCGTACACTTCGGAATCGCTGCCGGAGTGGTCGCCCACGGTCAAGGTCAGTTCAACCACATCCTCCGCCGGAGGCGCTTGTCCCCCATCCGCCGCGCTTGCCGGATTCCCGCCTTGCGCCACCTCTGCGCCGTCGGATACGCCATCGCCGTCCGTGTCCGCCATGGCTGGATCGCCGCCATATTGGTATTCCTCGGCAAGGTTCAACCCATCCCCATCGACATCGTCATATATGCTGTTCCACTCTTTGGGATCGGTTCCCCATGCAACCTCGATTCCATCCGAAAACGTGTCATGGTCGGTATCCCAATCCAAAATATCGGTCTGGTAAAGGACTTCGCCCGCATTGTTCAATTGGTCGTGGTCTTCATCCTCCAGTGCATCCGCTGGATTCTTCGGATCGAGGAACGCATGCGCCATTTCAAAACCATCGTCCATGCCATCGAAATCCGTATCGCACTCCGATGGGTCGGAGCGCAGCCAGACCGCTGGAGGGATGAGATCCAGGTATCCGGGCAGGATCACCATTTCGAAGCCATTGGCCAAACCATCCCCATCGAAATCCTGCAAGGCGGTTTGGTTGGTTCCTCCGAACAGCGTAATCTCGTACCAGTCGTGCATGCCGTCTTGATCCACGTCGACGAGGTTGAATGTTGACGGATCGGTATGGGAAACATGCCTCTCCCGCAAATCCGAATAGCCATCGCCATCGCCATCCTGGTCCGCATCGGAAACAATGAAGAAACCGGCGTCGGCATACGGCACGGTTGGAGCCGTCCACACCAGGTGGGTTCCGCCCGTGCAGGAGAGCCGGTTTGCCGCAACGCTCCAAGGCACGTAGATGAGGTTGTAAGTGCTGAAGATTTCGGCGTGGTTGCCGAAATCCTCAGGAAGGGCAATATCCAGACTTACGACCCCATTGCTCTCCATGCTGAAACCCACGACCATGTTGGAGGAGCTTTCGGAAGAGGCCATCGCCATCATCGGCATGGCTGCGGCTTCGTCCAATCGGCGTTGTTCTTCTGCCAGGACGTAGTCCGCGTAGAAAACCTGCGGAACCAGGGTGAAATCCGCCGCGATATGGGCGGGGTCGAAAACCCATTGCGCCCAGGGATCGAGCGATTCGGTGGAGGACAAGAGGAACGTAGATTTTTGCCACGCATAGGGGTCGTAGCCTGGCTCCGGTTCAAGCCGGTAGATTTCCGAACCGTCCGCATTCAGGAATACGGTTTCGCGGGTGGCGTAGTCCTCGTAGACCGTGATCCGGTAGAGCGGGATGCCGTCCGGATTCAGTTCGCCGACCATTTTCTTGGCGAACATCCTGGGCAGGTTTTCGATCCGCACCGGCACCACCAATCCATAGTCCTGCGTAAAGACCTCCATGCTGGGCGGGCTGATGGGCAGGTAGTCGTGTTGGTGCTCAACAAACAGCGACTCCAAATCGTAGATGCTGTCCACGATACCATCCTTCGCGGTTGGGCTGACTTGGGCCCAAGACGACAGGCAAACCAACAGAGAACATACCGGCACGTATTTCCGAAGCATTTCCTTCCCCCTGTAGTTATGCCTCCAAAAAAAGAGGCGCGACTTCGACAAGCCCCACTGAGGCATCGCCAGACGCCCGCCCGGAAACTTCCGAAGCCGCGCCCGGATGGGCGCGTCTTTCGGCAAGTTGTTTCCGGGTAAAAACTGGCGATTTTCAGTGGGAACAAACTGCGTTAAACGCAAATCAATATTCAAATGGAAGCCCGCAAGGTAGGTTTCGGGCCTTTTGTTGTCAATACACCTTTGCGTTACGGACGATTTCTTCGACCGGCTGCTGGCAGGGCAGAAAAACGTTGAACAACCCGGCGGGAATCCCTAGCTTGCACGGGCTTGTTTTGAAACCAACCAGGAGAAGATTTCAATGAGTGTCATGAATGTTAACGAAATTCTAGGGGTTTTGCCGCACCGCTACCCGTTCATGCTGGTCGACCGGATTACCGACATGGACGTCGAGAACCAGCGCATCGTCGGCTACAAGAACCTGACCTTCAACGAACCCTTCTTCCAAGGCCACTTTCCCGGAGAGCCCATCATGCCCGGCGTCATGCAGCTTGAGGCGATGGCGCAGGTCGCCGGCATCCTGCTCAACAAGATGAGCGCCAAGGAGGGGCAGATCGCCTATTTCATGACCATCGACAAGGCCAAGTTCCGCCGCAAGGTCGTTCCCGGCGATTGCCTGCGCATGGAGATTCAGGTCACCAAGTATGGGAAACGCATGGCGGTGGTCGAGGCCGCCGCGTACGTCGGCGAAGAAAAGGCCAGCCAAGCCGAGTTGATGTTTGGCTACGGAGCATAAACCCATGGCGCAAATCCACCCCACCGCCATCATCGCCGAAGGGGCGCAGATCGCGGACGACGCCGTCATCGGCCCCTACTGCACCGTCAGTTCGCAAGCGGTGATCGGATCCGGCACGGAGCTGATCTCGCATGTCGTGGTCGCAGGCAAGACCATCCTTGGTTCCGGCAACCGCGTTTCGCCCTTCGCCGTGCTCGGCGGGCGCACGCAGGATCTCAAGTTCAAGGGCGGCAGCCCGGGCGTAAAAATCGGCGACAACAACAC
The DNA here is from genome assembly GCA_041740875.1 of Pontiella sp. Classification (GTDB taxonomy): domain Bacteria; phylum Verrucomicrobiota; class Kiritimatiellia; order Kiritimatiellales; family Pontiellaceae; genus Pontiella. Next base: position 17,131 of record JBGSLE010000253.1, read on the forward strand.
GATCCGCGAATACGTCACGATCAACGCCGCGACCAACGACGGCGATTTCACCACGGTGGGCAATGATTGCCATATCCTGGCCTATTCGCATATCGCCCACTGCTGCCGCGTGGGAAATGGAGTGATCATCGTCAATGCCTGCCAGATAGCCGGGCACGTGGTCATTGAGGATATGGCGACCATCGAAGGTTCCGTGGGAATTGTGCAGTTCATGCGCGTCGGGTCGATGGCCTATATCGGGGCCATGTCGAAGATTACCAAGGATGTTCCTCCCTACATGATCGCCCACGGCGATCCCATCGAGGTGCGCAGCTATAACAAGATCGGGATGGAGCGCCGCGGAGTAAGCGAAGAGGGACGCAAGGCGGTCAAGGAAGCCTACCGCATCCTTTTCCGCCAGGAGGGCACCGTCGCCGAAGACCTCGAAAAAATCGAAACCGAATTGGAGCAGACGCCCGAAATCAAGCACCTGCTCGAATTTTGCCGGGCGTCCGAAAAGGGGATCGCCCGCTAGGGGGAAACCTCCATGCCGGAGACCAAGCGCGGCTTTACGTTGATCGAACTGCTGGCGGTGATGGCGATTATCGTCCTCCTTGCCGGGCTCGGGGCGAAGGGCTACCGCCTGGCCCGGCGCCAAGCCAAGGAGGACCGCGCGATGGCGGAGCTGGAGACGCTGCGCAGCGCCCTCAACGAATACCGCGTCGAATTCGGCCGCTATCCGCGGCAAGACCCCGCCGATGCATTCGGGGTCTTGCCCGAAATCGGATTCCTGACCAACGCCGTCGAAGGCGCCGTGCTGGACGACCCGTGGGGCGCGCCCTACCGCTATGTCTGCACCAACCGTTTCCTTTACACCCTTTGGTCGGTCGGGCAGGATGGCTCCGACGGCACGGAAGACGACATCGGCCCATCGAATCAATGAAAAAGAGCGCATTCACCCTGATCGAGATGCTGGCGGTGATGGCCATTTTGGCCATCCTGGTCACGCTGGGTTCCAAAGGGCTGCGCGCCGCCAGGATCGGTGCCAAGAAGGCGCAGGCGATGGTCGAAATGAAGTCCATCGAAACCGCGGTCAAGGCCTACCAAAACAAATACGGCAAGCTGCCGGTCGCCGGGCTGGTTGTGCAGGGGCAGGACGATCTGCTCTTCAGCGTATCGGCCTACGAGGATGCCGCCGCCGACAGCATGGAAATTATCTCGGTGCTGACGGCGGCCGACGACATGGCGGCCGGCGACAATCCGGCAAAGATGGTCTACCTCGAACCGCAGTCCGACGGCGCCGACGGGCGTTTTTTAGATCCCTGGGGCAGCCAATACCTGATCGCGCTGGACAGCGACTATGACGGAACGCTGCAGGTCATCGGCGAAACGATCCGCTGCAAGGTAGCCGTCGCATCCGTCGGGCTCTACTTGCTCAATGGATCCTCCAGCACCAACGACCTTGTCGTTAGCTGGCGCTGATTTTCATCCTTCGTCGGCCCTTTCCGCCGTTCCCCAAAACATTGAACGCGGTTGCCCAATCGCGCTCTAAGCGTTCATCTTTTCCAAACGAAACCACTAATCAGGAGAGATGATATGCATAGGAAAAATTGGATGTTGACGGGGTTGCTGGTCGGCGCGGTGCTGGTTGCGTATCCGGTGCGCGCGGGCAAGGTGGAGGTCTTGCAGGAAACCGGAAGCGCCTTCGCGGAAATCGCGAAGAAGGCGCTGCCGGCGGTGGTGTTCATCGATGTCGAAACGACGGTCGAGGTTCCGCAATACCGCTACCGCAATCCGTTCGAGGAGTTTTTCGGCGGGCGTTTCCGCGGCTACGGCGCGCCGGAGGAGGCGGAACCGCGCACCTACCAGCAGCAGGGCCAGGGCTCCGGATTCATCGTCTCCAAGGACGGCTATATTTTGACCAACAACCACGTGGTGAACGAGGCCGACAAGATTACCGTCACGCTCGCCGATGGCCGCAAACTGGAGGCCAAGCTGGTGGGGGCCGACCCCAAGTCCGAAGTGGCCCTCATCAAGATTGAAGACGGCCAGGAGCTGCCGATGCTCGAAATGGGCGATTCCGACGCGTTGCAGGTGGGCGAGTGGGTGCTCGCGGCGGGCAATCCGTTCGGCCTTTCGCAAACCATCACGGCCGGCATTGTCAGCGCCAAGGGGCGCGACGAGGTGGGCATCGCCGAATACGGCAACTTTATCCAGACCGACGCCGCCATCAACCCCGGCAACTCCGGCGGGCCGCTGTTGAACATCCGCGGCGAAGTGGTGGGCATCAACACCGCGATCTACACCCGCACCGGCGGCTACATGGGCATCGGCTTCGCCATTCCCATCAACATGGCCGCCCAGATCAAGGACCAGCTCATTCAGTACGGCAAGGTTTCGCGCAGCGTGCTCGGCATCTTTATCCAGGAGGTCGACGAGGCCTTGGCCAAGAGCTTCGGGCTCAAGGAGTCGGGAGGCATCCTGATTTCGCAGATTGCCGAGGGTTCGGCGGCCGAAGAGGCCGGCCTGCAGGAGGGCGACATCGTGGTCGAGCTCGACGGCAAGCCGGTGGAGAAGGTCGGCGAGTTCCGCAACCGGGTCGCCGCGACGCCGCCGAAAACCACGGTTTCGCTCAAGATTTTCCGCGACGGGAAATACAAGAACGTCACCGCCATCACCAAGGAGATGGAGGGCAGCGACACGGTTGGAGAATCGGCCGAACCGGCGCTGTTTGAAAAACTGGGCATTTCCGTGGAAAACCTCGATGGCGAAACCGCGCGCCGGCTCGGCTACGACCAGGAGGAGGGCGTCCTGGTGATCGAAGTTAAGCAGGGTGGCGCCGCCTGGCGTTCCGGGCTCCAGCCCGGCCAGGTCATTACCAGCGTAAACCGCAAGCCGGTGGGCAACGTCAAAGCCTTCAAGAAGGCGCTGGCCGAGGCCGGCGAGGCCGCGAACGTCCTGCTGCTCGTCTCCGACGGGCGCAGCTCGCGCTTCGTGGTCGTGGCCGTCGAATAGAGCTTCAATAGATTCTGGCAGGTGAAAAGCCCCGGGCGCTTGCGTCCCGGGGTTTTTTCCTTTGCCCATCCGGAATACCCTGTCTATATTCCCCGCCTTGTTTCAAGCCTGCGGGAGAAGCCAATGATTACTGCGATCAGTCCGATCGACGGACGCTATGCCTCGAAAGTCGCCGAGCTTTCCGAGTGTTTTTCCGAATACGCCTTGGTGCGCAACCGCGTGCGCGTGGAGATCCTCTGGCTCATGGCGCTGTGCGCCGAGCCCGGAATTCCGGAATGCCCGGAATTGACGCTGGCGGAGACGGCGTTGCTTATGGGGGTCGTCGACGACTTCACGCCGCAGGAGGCCGAAAAGGTCAAGGAGATCGAACGCACGACCAACCACGATGTGAAGGCCGTCGAGTATTACCTCAAGAAGAAGGTCGAAAACACCAGCCTCGAACGCCGCTCGGAATTCCTGCACTTCGCCTGCACCTCCGAAGACATCAACAACCTGTCCCATGCGCTCATGCTCAAAGAGGGGTGGGAAGTCCTTATGCCCCTCCAGCAGGAGATCATCGCGCGGCTTAAGGAATATGCCCAAGCCTGGAAGGCGGTTCCCATGCTGGCGCGCACCCACGGGCAAACCGCCTCCCCGACGACCATCGGCAAGGAGCTGGCCGTTTTCGCAAATCGCCTGGAGCGGCAGATGCGGCAGGCCGGATCGGTGGAACTCCTCGGCAAGCTCAACGGCGCGGTCGGCAATTTCAACGCCCACGTTGCAGCCTACCCCGATGTCGATTGGCCCGCCTTGGCCAAGGGCATCATCGAAGGGAACCTCGGGCTCAAGCAAAACCTCTTCACCACCCAGATCGAGCCGCACGACTACATGGCCGAACTCTTCGACGCGCTCAGCCGCTTCAACACCATCCTCATCGACCTCGACCGCGATGTCTGGACCTATGTTTCGATGGCCTACTTCGGCCAAAAAACCGTCAAGGGCGAAATAGGCTCCTCCACCATGCCGCACAAGGTCAACCCGATCGACTTCGAGAATTCGGAAGGGAACCTGGGCTTGGCCAACGCCATTTTCGGCCATCTCTCCGCCAAACTGCCGATTTCGCGTCTGCAGCGCGACCTGACCGATTCCACCGTCCTGCGCAACATGGGCGTCGGGTTTGGCTACAGCATGATCGCCTACCAATCCACGCTCAAGGGACTCGGCAAGCTCAAGCTCAACGAGCAGAAGCTGGCTGCCGACCTGGAGAACGCCTGGGAGGTCATGGCCGAACCCATCCAGACCGTGATGCGCAAGGCGGGGATCGAAAACCCTTACGAAAAACTCAAGGAACTCACCCGCGGGCAAGCCATCACCAAGGAAGCCATCCAACAGTTTGTCCAGTCGCTGGAGCTGGACGACGCCGACAAGCAACGGCTACTGGGCATGAGCCCGGCCAGCTATATCGGCATCGCCCCAGCCATTGTCGATGGTCTTGCCTAATCGAGCGGCAGGATTTCGATATTGCGGAACTGGCAGGGATGGCTTTCGGCCTGCAGGGCGATGTGCCCATGGGTCATGGGGGTGCCGTCGTCGTAGCGCGGCTTGGAATATTCCATCACCAGTTCGCCGTTGATCCAGTGCTGGATGGTTCCGTTCTTCACCACGGCTTCGGCCTTGACCCACTCGCCCAGCGGTTTTGCCGGAACGGTGCTCGGAATGGATTTATCCATGTCGGCCCCGTTGTATTCGACCTTGCAGCCCGGCGTGAAAAGCGAACCGGTGGTCCGGTTTACCCCCAGCAGCTGGAATTCGGCCGAATTGGGAAAGTTTTGGTCTTTTCCCATCTCCTTCGGAGGGGGGCAGTGGATCATGATGCCGCTGTTGGCAAAGGCCCATTTCGGGGCGTTGGCGGTTTGCTCGCCGATGAAGCGGTATTCGCAGCGGAACCGGTAGTTGGTGTAGGGCCGGTCGGTGTGCAGGTGGCCAAACTCGCCATTGAAGGTGGTATAGGCATCGTACGACACCGTCAGCAACCCATCCTCCACGCGGAAGATGTTCCCGGGGTTTTCGCCCGCATCCGATTTGGCGATCTTGACGACCCATCCATCGAGGTTTTTCCCGTTGAAGAGGCTTTTCCACGACTCCTCGCCATAGGCAAAGGCGCACGACGCGATGGCCAGTCCGGCCAATAGGGTTGATTTAGCCATTGAGCACCCAACCTTTCCGGTATTCCTTTTTCAGATAGTCGTTGGCGGCGGCATCGTTGGTGATTTTTCCGCTCGCCGCATCATACGCCAATTCCTTGCCCGCCTGGTGGGCGACGAGCCCGAGCATGAGGGTTTCAACCATGCGGCCGGCATAGTCGAAGTCGCACGCGGTTTTCAGGTCGCCCTTGCAGGCCCCGATCCACTGCTGCTGGAAGTTGCCCATGGGCGGCGCGACCTGCTCCGGGGTGGGGGACTTGTAGTAGGTCATGTCGGTGTCCTTGCCCATCGGGATGAGGATGCGGTTGTTGAAGTCGGCCACGATGCAGCCCTTGGAACCCTTGAACATCACGCCGTGCCCGATCTTGTTCAGGTCGAGCCCTCCGAAGGGCGATTTCGGCATCGGGCCGCCCTGGTACCAAACCAGCCGGATTTCATCGCGCCAGCTGTTGGCGGGCATGGTGAAGACCGCGCTCATGGCGGAGGGGCATACGTCCGCGTTGAAGGCGTCGCCGCTGGCCTTGATTTTGGTCGGGCGGTCGGCGTCGATGGCGTTCCAGGCCAGATCCATGACGTGGCTGCCCATGTCGCCCACCTGCCAGCTGCCGAAATCGTGGTACATGTTCCAGCTGAGGCAGCCCGAGCCGGCGCCGCGGGTTTGCTCGAAATAGCCGGGATTGTACGGATGCATCCGGGTCGGTCCGATCCAAAGATCCCAGTCGATGGTCGCGGGCGGATCGCCAGCGGCCGGAAGATAGGCGGTCTTGTCGTGGGTGCGGTTGCCCCACGCGTGGACGTCCTGGAGCTCGCCGATGGCGCCCATCTTGACCATTTCGGCTACGCGGTCGAAGTTTTCGTATTCGTGCCGCTGCGTCCCGTGCTGGGTGGCCAGCCGGCTTTTGTTCTTGAGGTAGGTTTCGCGCACCGCACGCGCTTCGAAGACGCATTCGCCGAGCGGCTTTTCGCAATAGACGTGCAGCCCTCGGTTCATCGCCCAGATGGAGACGAAGGCATGGGTGTGGTCGGGGGTGCAGATGACGACGGCTTCGATGTCTTTTTGATCAAGGCATTTGCGCCAGTCGATGTGCTGCTTCGCATTCGGGAATTCTTTTGCGGCCAGCGCCAGGTTGTCGGCGTTGACGTCGCAGATCGCGACCACGTTTTCGTTTTTGAGGTTTTTGTAGTGCTGGGAGGCCCGGCCATGCGCGCCGATCAGCGCGAGGTTCAGTTTTCCCCCGGCCCCCTTTCCCGCCAGCGTGCCGCTCGGGAGGAGGGTGAGTCCGGCGCCGGTCGCGAGACTGGAAGCCAGGAAGGTTCTTCTTTGCGTATTCGGGATCATGCTTGGTTCTCCTTTAGATGTTGAAACTATCGACTTCGCGGTAGGCCTGGATGAGGCGGCGTTCGCCTTCGATGCCCTTTTGGCTGATGCCATGTTCCAGGCCGACGGGACCCTTGTAGCCCTTTTTATACAGGTGTTCGAAAACCTTCTTGTAGTTGATCTCTCCGGTGGTGGGTTCGTTGCGCCCGGGGACGTCGCCCACCTGGATGTAGGCGATCTCGTCCCACGCGCGGTCGATGTTGTTGATGAGGTTCCCGATCTCGATCTGCTGGTGGTAGAGGTCGTCGAGGATCTTGCACGAGGGGCTTCCGACGGCTTTGCAGATGGCGTAGGCCTGGGGCACGGTCCGCAGGTACACCCCGGGATGGTTCATGAAATTGAGCGGTTCGAGCACCATCACCAACCCGGCGGGTTCGAAGAGACTGCTGGCATACTTGAGGTTTTCAACCACGTTGGCGAACTGGTAGTCGTCGTCGAGGTTCGGGTTGTGCGCCCCGAGCACCACGGTACACCATTTGGCGTTGACGCGTTTTTGGGTTTCGAGGCCCTTGTCGCAGACGGCTTTGATGGCTTCCCGCACGGCCTTGGGGTTGGGTCCGCCCTTTTGCGTTTCATCCATAAGGTTGCTGGTCATCATGAGCGTTTTCATGCCGAAACCGAGCACGAAGACGCCCATGGCCATATCCAGCCGCGCCAGCTCGTCGCCGATCTTCTGCTGGAGTTCCGGCGGCTTGTCCATCATGCCGTTGTCCTCGATGGCCCGGAAGCCCTGGTCGTGCATGAACCGGAGCTGGCCGATGGGGTCGGGGCCGGCGCTCTCCTTGAAGTGGCGGAAGCCGGGGGCATAGTTGAGCTTGAAGGGCGGCGCGGACTGCGCCTGTGCGGTCATAGCCAGTCCCGACGCGCCAAAGGCGGCGATGCCGGTGGCGGCGGTGGTCGAGAAGGTTCTTCGGTTCATTGCGGTCTCCCCCTGGGGTTTTTGAATGGGCAGTGTGGCGGCCACTAAACGACGGTCTTCCTGCTCCATAGTGGACAACAGGATGGCGCGGTCGCCAGCCGGATGCTAGTAGATTGCAGGCCGGTAGTTGTAAAAAATCGGCATGCCGGGCGGAAACGCCGCCGCGCCCCGCCGGTCGCCGGGCACCGTGCGTAGCGAGAACAAGCCAAGGATTAGGACTAGGCAACGAAGGGGAAATGTTGTTTAGTTTGCCGCTGTAACAACATCCGCAACCAGGAGAGGGTGACTATGGAAATCAAGGATATCAAGCGCATCGTCGAGCTGA
>JBGSLE010000254.1:0-5689 GCA_041740875.1 Pontiella sp.
CGCCGCGATCCGGGCGGGATCGATGCCGAGTTCCGGCGCGTGGCTGCGCACCCAGCGCATGGCCGACTTCGCATCCTGCACGCAGCAACGCGGATCGGTTCCGTGGCCGTTCTTGGTGCGGTATTCGGCGCAAATGGCCACCATGCCGCGTTTGGCCAAATGTTCGGACTGCCCGTAGAATTGGCTCGGCGATCCTCCGCTCCAGCCCCCGCCAAAGAAAAAGACGATGGCGGGCGCGGGCTCGCTCAGCTTGTGGTTGGGCGGATTGAACACGTGCAGCTTGAGTTCGCCCTGCGGCGTTTGCTTGTAGGGCATGACTTGGCTGGGCTTGGGGTCCACCGCGAAGGCGCCCGACGCGAAGGCCGCGGCGAAGAGGATGCTTGGATACGTTTTCATGGATGCTCCGTCCGGCGGGGTTAGTTGATGGCGATTTTGACGACGACCTTGTGGATCGGCCCGTCGCCGACGAGCGGCAGGTGGGCGTCGGTCGGCAGGAATACGGCAAACGACCCCGGGGGGACGCGCACCATGCTCTCCGGTTGGCCTGCGAAAAACTCCAGGTCCCGCGCCTCGTCGTATGCGACGGCGGGCTCCAGCCCTTCGCGCGGGCTCCAGCCCATCGATTCTTCGCCGCTGATCACATACTGGACGTCGATGTATTTCCGGTGGCCCTCCAGTCGGCCCTCGGTAACGAGGCGGCCCGGACGGCGTTCGACGATCGCGTAGACGCGGTCGCCGGTGATTTCGTATTTTCCGTCCGGCAGCTCCGCGAGGCCCGGCTGGTCGAGGAAGCCAAAGGCCTCCGAGCAACCAAGCCGCAATCCCGCATATCGCGCCGCGTTTTTCAGGGTATCCAGTATCATCGCTTCCCTCCTCCTGTGATGGCTATTGCGTCCATGACCTGCCACGTTGATGGTCTTTTGTTGTATTCCCTATTGGAACCGGGCTGTCCATGAAAAAACCGCACGCGCCTTATTTCGTCAGGGCCAGCCGGATGATCTCCTCGACGGTGGTTTTGGGGCCGAGCGCGGAGGAGGCCGCCTTGACCATTTTCTGCGCGTCTTCGGGCCTGTGGCCGAGGGCGCCAAGGGCGAGGGCGGCGTCGCGCAAGCGGTGGTCGCCGGGCACGCCTCCCGCCATCGCGTCGAGCAGGTCGCCCTGGCTGAATTTGTCGCGCAGTTCGACGATGATGCGTTCGGCGGTTTTTTTGCCGATGCCGGAAATCGAGGAGATGCGCTTGATGTCGCCTTGCACCAGGGCGGTTTTGAGTTCGCGGACGGGCAGGCCGGAGAGGACGCCGATGGCCAGCTTGGGGCCGATGCCACTGATCGCAAGCAGGCGGGTGAACATTTCGCGTTCATCCTCGGTGCAGAAGCCAAAGAGCCGCTGGCCAGCTTCGGTGATGTGGTGGTAGGTGAGGATGCGGCACGCTGCACCTTCGCCGGGGAGGTGGTCGTAGCTGCTGAGCGGAATGGAAACCTCGTAGCCGACCCCGCCGATGTTCATTACGATGCGGGCGGGTTCCTTCTGGTCGAGTATGCCTTCGAGAAATGTGATCATGGGGGCGGATGGTGCCGCAAGCGGGCAGGGGAATACAGCTTTTTCCGTTCGGCCTTGGAAATCGGTCGTCCGCCGGAAAAAATCCGTGCATTCCGCCGGGGGGCTAGGTAAAAAGCGGGCTTCGATTTCAACCAAAGGGACAGAGACTATGAATGTTAAGATTGAACGCGCGCTGCTGAGTGTCTCCAACAAGGCCGGCATCATCGATTTTGCCCGCAATTTGCATGAAATGGGCGTGGAGCTGCTTTCGACGGGCGGCACGGCCAAGGCGATTCGCGAAACGGGCATTCCGGTCAAGGATGTCTCCGAATTCACCGGATTCCCGGAAATGCTCGACGGGCGCGTCAAGACCCTGACCCCCCAGGTCCATGCCGGCATCCTCTTCATGCGCGACAATCCCGAGCATGTCAAAACCATGGACGATTACAATCTGGGCCAGATCGACCTCGTTTGCGTCAACCTCTATCCCTTCGAGGACACGATCGCCAAGGAGGGGGTCAGCCTGCCCGAAGCGATCGAACAGATCGATATCGGCGGGCCGACCATGATCCGTTCCGCCGCCAAGAACATGAAGTTTGTCACCGTCGTCACCGATCCGGCCGACTACGCCCGCGTCATTGGCGAGATGAAGGCCAACGGGGGCGCCACGACCGAGGAGTTCCGTTTTGTGCTCGGCCAGAAAGTGTTCGCCCGTGTGGCGGAATACAACGCGGCGATCGCCACCTACCTAGCCGGACAGGTGGCTGCGCAGCAGCTGGCCAAGCCCTTCGTGAAGGCCTATTCCGACGGCGCCGAGCTGCGCTACGGCGAAAACGCCCACCAGAAGGCGTGGCTCTATAAGGATGCCGATTCCCGCGAGGCCACCATCGCCCTGGCCGACGTGCTGCACGGCAAGGAGATGAGCTACAACAACTATGTCGACGGCGACGGCGCGCTCGAGGCGGTGAAGGATCTTTCCGCCAAGCCCGGCGTGGCGGTCATCAAGCACACCAACCCCTGCGGCTACGCCACCGGCGAAACCCTCGCCGAGGCCTTCGAAGCCGCCTGGACGGGCGACCCCGTCTCCGCCTTCGGCTCCGTCATCGCCGTCACCCGCAAGGTGGACATGGCGACCGCCGAGCGCCTCGACGGCCGGTTTGTCGAGGCGATCATCGCCCCGGGGTACGACGAGGACGCGCTCGACCACCTGATGAAAAAGAAAAACCTGCGCATCCTGAAGCTCAAGAAGCCGATGGGGAAATCCCTGCCGCAGCGCATGGTCAAGCAGATCAACGGCGGCCTGCTGGTGCAGGACGTCGATACCGAGATCCTCGAAAAGTGGGAAGTGCCGACCAAGGCGCCGTTCGATGACTCGAAGAAGGAACTCGCCCTGTTTGGCATCGCCGCCGCCAAGCACACCAAGTCGAACGCCATCGTGCTGGTGCAGGAATACAAGCCCGGCCAGTTCCGCGTGCTCGGCATGGGTGCCGGCCAGCCCAACCGCGTCGATGCCCTGCGCAAGCTCTCCGTCTCCAAGGCCGTCGAAAACCTCAAACTCGAAACCCCCGGAATCTCCGAGGCCGAAATCCAGCAGACCATCGGCGAATGCGTCTTTGTCTCGGAAGCCTTCTTCCCGTTCGCCGACAGCATCGACGCGGCCAACGAGATGGGCGCGAAGTACATCGTCCAGCCCGGCGGATCGATCCGCGACGACGAGGTGATCGACGCCTGCAACAAATACGGTATCGCCATGGCGCTGACCGGCATGCGCCACTTCAAGCATTAGACCTCTTGCGCGCCGGGAGCGGCTCCTTCCGCCCCCGGCAAAAGGCCTGTTTCTGGCCTTTCCGATTGGGAAAAGCGGTGATTGCTTTTTGTGGCGGAAGCGGTATGTTCGCGCCTCTTTTTTCATTTGGAGCCCACTATGAGCCAGGAAATCCGCAACATCGCGATCATCGCGCACGTCGACCACGGCAAAACCACCTTGGTCGACCAGATCATCAAGCAGGCGCATTTGTTCCGCGAAAACGAGGAGATGCAGACCTGCCTGCTCGACAGCAACGACCTGGAACGCGAACGCGGCATCACCATCCTCTCCAAGAACATCAGCGTCGAATACAATGGCGTGAAGATCAATGTGATCGACACCCCGGGCCACAGCGACTTCGGCGGACAGGTCGAACGCGTGTTGAACCTGGCCGATGGCGTCTTGCTGCTGGTCGATGCCGCCGAAGGGCCGATGCCCCAGACCCGCTTCGTGCTCGACAAAGCGCTGGAGCTCAACCTCAAGCCCATCGTGCTGGTCAACAAGGTCGACAAGCCCGACGCCCGGCCGGACATCGTCCACGACAAGGTGTTCGATTTGTTCGTGGAACTGGATGCCAACGACACCCAGCTCGATTTCCCCATGCTCTACGCCAGCGGGCGGGATGGCTGGGCCGATCCCGTGCTCGACGGCCCGCGCGATTCGATCCGCCCCCTGATGGACGCCGTGCTTAAATTCATCCCCGGACCGACGATCCGCGAGGGCAAGGTGCAGATGCAGATCACATCGATCGACTACAACGACTATGTCGGCCGTATTGGGATCGGGCGCGTCCACCGCGGCGTCCTCAACACGGCCCAGCCGCTGATGCATATCCGCCGCAACGGCAAGCAGACCCAAACCCGCATCAAGCAATTGTTCACCTTCCAGGGGCTCGGCCGGGCTGAAGTCAAGGAGGTGCCCTGCGGCGACCTCTGCGCCATCGTCGGCATTCCCGACATCGATATCGGCGACACCATTGCCGATTTCGAGCAGCCCGAGGCCTTGCCGCCGATCAGCATCGACGAGCCGACCCTCTCGATGACCTTCAGCGTCAACGACTCGCCCTTCTACGGCCAGGACGGCCAATACGTAACCAGCCGCCACCTGCGCGAACGCCTGTTAAAGGAGACCGAGCGCGACGTGGCGCTGCGGGTCGAGGAGAACGGCGGCGACTCCTTCAAGGTCAGCGGCCGTGGGGTGTTGCACTTGTCCATTCTCATCGAGACCATGCGCCGCGAAGGTTTCGAAATGTCGGTTGGCCAGCCCCAGGTCATCCTCAAGGAGCGCCACGGGGTCAAGGAGGAGCCGATCGAGATCCTGCACATCGACGTGCCCGAGGAGTATGCCGGCAAGGTGATCGAGCTGGCCGGCATGCGCAAGGGGGAGATGCTCGACATCGAACAGCACGGCCTGCGCAAGACCATCCGCTTCCATATACCGACCCGCGGCCTGATCGGGTTGCGCAGCAAGATGCTGACGGCTTCCGCCGGCGAGGCCATCGTGACGCACCGATTCCTTCACTACGAGCCGTATAGGGGAAACATCCAGCAGCGCCTCAACGGCGTTCTGGTCTCGCAAGGCAAGGGTTCCGCCGTACCGTTTGCCATTGACGGGCTCCAGCAGCGCGGCACCTTTTTCATCAACCCCGGCGAAGAGTGCTACGAAGGGATGATCCTCGGCGAGCATTGCCTCGACAACGACCTGATCGTCAACATCCAGAAGACCAAGCAGCTCACGAACATGCGCGCCTCCGGTTCCGACCGGGCCATGAAGATCGCCCCCGCGCAGGTCAAGAGCATGGAGGAGGCGCTCGAGTACATCGCGGCGGACGAGCTGGTGGAAATCACCCCGCATTTCATCCGCATGCGCAAGAAGCTGCTCACCGAAAACGAGCGCAAGCGGGCCGGTCGCCAGAAGGCCGAAGGCTGAGCCGGTTGGGGTTTTGCAAAGCCCGCGGTTTGTTATTGCTTTTCCAAAAACAGCTTATATTGTTCGCGCAGTTCATTCACAACGCATCCATGGATTGTCGCGGGAACCACGGGGTTGCCGGAAAGCCGAACGAGTCGGGACAGCTTGGAAACGGTGGGTGGCGGAAAGAGATAGTAGAATGGAAAAAAGACTGTATGTAGGAAACCTGTCCTACAATTCCACTGAAGGCGACCTCGAAGAACTGTTCAAGCAAGCAGGAACGGTCGTCAAGTGCGAGCTGATGCTCGACAAGTTCACCAGCCGCTCGCGCGGGTTTGCCTTTATTGAAATGGGCACCCACGAAGAGGCTCAAAAGGCGGTGGACATGTTCAACGACCAACCGCTGGATGGTCGCAACCTGCGGGTCAACATTGC
>JBGSLE010000255.1:0-3292 GCA_041740875.1 Pontiella sp.
TGCTGCACCAACTCAACCTGACCTTGCCCGACCAGCCGCCCCCTCGGCTCGAAGAGCTGAAAAAGAAATGTGGGGCAGACCTATGAGGAGAAATGGAGCAACCAAGGCACTTTTACCCGCGGACAGCGAAAGACAGGTTAAAGGTTCCATACTCCCCGCCCCGGCACGCCCTGTACTCCGCCAGATCATCGAGAACGCCATCCCGTGCGCTCTCGGTCCACTCCCACACATTGCCCATCATGTCGTGGGTACCGTTTTGCTCCTCGGCTCCAAAGCCAACCGCCCAGGTATCGTTCGGATGTTCGTTCACATAGCCGCCATTGACATAGTTCCAGCCGGCGCTTCCGCCCCATGTCGGATCCGTATTGAGTCCGCTGGCATAGAGTGAGTAGCCGCTGCCATCGGGCTTGAAGTAGGCCGCCTTGTACCATTCATCCTCGTTGGGCAAGACGTAGGCCAATCCGTTGCCGTTGCGGAAGGAACGATCCAGCCCTGTCATCGTTCCGCTACCGTTGAACTGGTAGACGCCCGTGTAGGCGTCACCCGTCGTCAGCCAGTTGCAGAACATCGCCGCCTCGAACCATCGGACTGCCGAAGCAGGAGCATCGATGCCGACCGTGCGGAAGCCATCGTTCCAGTAGTTTTCGTTCCCGTTTCCGATCCTTCCGTCGGCGGCGCGGGCTTTGAAAAACTGGTCGATGGAGACTTCGGTCTTGCCGATGCGGTAGTGGTAGCCCACCGCGCCGTAGCCGGTGGCGTCCGCCGCGTTGCCGGCATGGCCGATGGCCACGAAGTCGATGGTGAACTGGTTCGTGCCTGTTGTACCGAAAAAGTCGGCGTGTGCCGCAGCTGTGCTCGCCAGTATCGCCACCAGCATGACCGTTATCCGTTTGTCCATGGGTTCCTCCTATCTGAAATCAAGGGAAGCGGGTGCGGGCAGCGGGGCGGTCGAAGCGCCGCCGCTGTGCCCGGCGATGGAAGAGCAGCGCCCCCGCCCCGAAAGTTAGCAGCAGCACGCTGGAGGGCTCGGGAATGACGGCGACGCGGAAGCCGATTGGTGATCCATATTCTGTGGGGCCTTCATCCGAACGACCTAAAGCGCCCATAAAAGATACATGACTCGCAAATCCCCCTCCGCGATAAATACGTCGCTCATACGGATTATCTATAACCCCATCCTCGGCGCTTTCTGTCCATTCTTCAATATTTCCCATCATGTTGTAGGTTCCGTTTTGTTCGTACCCCCCGGCTTCGACATTCCAGACATAGTTTGGATAGGGGTTGACAGTGGCTCCGCTAAGATAGTTCCAGCCATCCGTTCCTCCCCGCGTCGGAACCGAATCCAACCCGCTGGCATAGAGCGAGTATCCGCTACCATCGGGCTTGAAGTAGGCCGCCTTGTACCACTCGTCCTCGCTGGGCATCACATAGGCGAGTCCGTTGACATTGCGGAAGGTACGATCCAACCCTGTCATCGTTCCGCTACCGTTGAACTGGTAGACACCCGTGTAGGCGTCGCCCGTCGTCAACCAGTTGCAGAACATGGCCGCCTCAAACCAGTTTATCCGCGAGGCGGGAGCATTATATCCGACTGTGCGGAAGCCGTCGTTCCAGTAGTTTTCGTTCCCATTGCCGATCCGTCCATCGGCGGCGCGGGCCTTGAAAAATTGGTCGATGGAGACCTCGGTTTTTCCCATGCGGTAGTGGTAGCCGACGGAGCCGTAGCCGGTGGCGTCGGCCGCGTTGCCCGCTTGGCCGATGGCCACGAAGTCGATGCTGAACTGGTTCGTGCCTGTGCCGAAGAGGTCGGCGTGCGCCACGGTATGGTTGAACGCGATGAGGCAAAAGAGGATTTGACCGATCGTCTTGTACGTGGACATGCCGCACCCCCGTTGTTTCCCCAACAATCCCAAGCCACTCTTGGAGACCGGAGCTTAGGCCCGCCCCCGGAGGCCCGGCAACACCCTACTTGGAATATGTTTTTATGCGCAGCGTAATCATTATCAAAAAAACTCATGGTTAAGGAAGGCATGCACGGCCCTTGCAAGGACAATTTCGGGCCGGGGATGGAAGCCAGGAAACCACCACGCATGCGTCCCTCCCCCCGGCGGCGGCGTTGCCCCATTTCACAATTTGCATTGTTGCCTATTTCCGGCTGAATCTTTAACTTCCGCGCAATGACAAAAGGCAAAACAATGGAAAAGGCAACCGGTCTACCGCAAGGCAAAGCCAGGCGCATCATCAAGGAATCCACGATTCACGACATTGCGCGGGAGGCCGGGGTATCGATCGGCACCGTCAGCCGCGCGCTGAACAACAAGCCGGGGGTCCACCCGGAAACGCGCGAGCGCGTCTTGGCGATTTCGCGCGAGATGAACGTCAAGTCGCGGGCGGGCGCCCGCCGCAAGCAGGTGGCCATCCTGGTACACGACACGCAGGCGCTCATGGCCGAAACCTACGCCGGCACCCTCTGCACCAACCTCATGATCGAGCTGTCGGCACACGACATGTTCGGAATGCTTATTTCCAGCGGCGAGATCGACCGGCTCTCGCGCGAGATTTTCGACGGCATCGTGACCACCAGTTGGGAAGACCGCGACATGGACGTTTTGCGGGCCATCACGAAGACGCCCATCATAATGGCGCGCTGCTGCAAGCACAACGATGAATTCCTGCTGGCGGGCTGGAACCACCGCCGCGAGGGGGAAATCGTGGCGGAACACCTGATCGCGAAAGGCCACCGGCACATCGCGATGATGCACATCGATCCGGGCGACCCGCTTTCGCTCGAGCGGCGCTGGGAGGGGTTCGCCAAAAAGAGCGCCGAACTGGGCGTCGAGCTGGATCCCGACCAGTGCGTCGTCTTCGAAAACCGCACCCGCATGGCGCCGGTGCTGAAGCGGATCGTCGAATCGGGCGCCGATGGCTTGTGGATTCCCGGCCACCAATATCTTGCGGCCGAGGGCATCAAGATCCTGCAGGAGGTCATCGGCGTGCAGGTTCCCAAGGACATCTCGGTCATCGGTTCCGAAAACTACGGTATCAGCACCCTGCTTCAGCCTTCGCTGACGAGCATTGCGGCCCCCTTCCGCGATCTGGCGGCGCGCATCGTCGAATCCCTCATTGCTTCGCTGCAGACAGGCGTGCGCCCCTCGCCCAAGGATCCCATCCTGCTGGAGCCCTACCTGATCGAGCGCGACAGCGTGGCCAACCGCCGGTTGCGCTAGCCTGGATTATTCACTCAACAGGTTCGTTCGAAGAATATTCAACG
This sequence comes from Pontiella sp., assembly GCA_041740875.1. Classification (GTDB taxonomy): domain Bacteria; phylum Verrucomicrobiota; class Kiritimatiellia; order Kiritimatiellales; family Pontiellaceae; genus Pontiella. Next base: position 3,272 of record JBGSLE010000255.1, read on the forward strand.
CAAAGTTGCCGAGTTGTCAAA
>JBGSLE010000256.1:0-3199 GCA_041740875.1 Pontiella sp.
TGGTATCCTCGGTTGCTTCGGGGGTAAAATTGATGGGCGGCGGTGATTCGTCTGCTACCTCTTTAACCGGGAATTTCGAGTCCAAGGTCCAAATACTGCCAAAAAGTATCGGCTCAGCCGTTATCTGGGTAAAGTCGCAGCTCGACCTGCCCGGCGGCAAGACGCTCTTCGTCCTCCCCGGCCCGCCCAACGAATTCAACGCGGTGCTCCACGAAGAGATCATCCCTTGGCTGCGCGAACGGTACGCCGATGCCCGGCCCAGCCTCGTGCGGCTGGTGCATACCAAGGGGATCGGAGAATCGGACATCGTCACCCTGCTGGAACGGGAGTGCTACGGCCCGGCGGAAATCGCCCTCGGCTTCTATCCCGGCGGCGGCAAGGTCGAAATTCGGCTCGGAGCCGCCCCCGGCCGCGAAACCGAAATCTCCGCCGCCGAACAAACCTTGCGGTGCCTGCTGGCGGAATTCCTCGATCCGTCCGAGGGCCAATAGAATCTGGCCGCTTTCTTGACTTAACCCACGAAGAACCCGCATCCTCCCTACCATGCCCACGCTTTCCTGGAACGAAATCCGACACAACGCGATCCGCTTCTCCCGCGAGTGGACCGGCGAAAAACGCGAAGCCGCCGAGAAACAGACCTTTTGGAACGAGTTCTTCGCGGCGTTCGGCATCCGCCGCCGCGTCGTCGCCAGCTTCGAGGAGCCGGTACGGAAAATATCCGGCGACTATGGCTTCATCGACCTTTTCTGGCCGGGCGTCGTTTTGATCGAGCACAAGAGCGCCGGAGCCAACCTCGGCAAGGCCGAGTCTCAGGCTTTCCGCTACATCCAGGATCTCGCCCGCGAAGGGCGCACCAAGGAGATTCCCCGCTACGTCATCGTCTCCGACTTCACGCACATCGCCCTGCACGACCTGGAACCGGACGACCAGCGCGGCTTGCCGCTTTTCGACAGCGTCCGCGTCTCCACCATCGAGTTTCCCCTGCCCGAACTGCACAAGCACATCCACTCCTTTGCCTTCATCCCGGGCTACAAGCAGCACCGTTTCGAGGAGCAGGATCCGATCAACATCCAGGCCGCTGAGATCCTCGGTGCGCTTCACGATACGCTGGAAACCGGCGGCTATTCCGGCCACCGGCTCGAACGCTTCCTCGTCCGCGTCCTCTTCTGCCTGTTCGCCGAGGATACCGGCCTTTTCGAGCGCGAAACCTTCCGGCTCTACCTCCTCAACCGCACCGCCCCCGACGGCTCCGACCTCGGCCTGCACCTCGCGCGTCTCTTTGACGTGCTCAATACGGCGCCCGAAAAAAGACAGGGCAACCTCGACGAAGCACTCGCCGCCTTCCCCTACGTCAACGGCAGCCTCTTCGCGGAAAACCTCGGTTTCGCCGACTTCAACCGCGCGATGCGCAGCGCCCTGCTCGACTGCACCGCCTTCGATTGGTCGCGCATCTCCCCCGCCATCTTCGGCTCCCTTTTCCAAGCCGTCATGGAGCCGAAGGAGCGCCGCCGGATCGGCGGCCACTACACCAGCGAGCGCGACATCCTGAAAGTCATCCGCTCCCTCTTCCTCGACGACCTGCGCGCCGAATTTGAAAACCTCAAGGCCGACCGTTCCACGCGGCGCGCGGCCCGGCTGGAGGAGTTCCAAGCCGCCCTCTGCCGCCTACGCTTCCTAGACCCCGCGTGCGGCTGCGGCAACTTCCTCGTCATCACCTACCGCGAACTGCGCCAGCTCGAACTGGAGGTCTTGCAGGAACTCCTCGGCCGGCAGCGCGAGCTGACCCTCGACGACGTTAACCGCCTCTCGCAGGTGGACGTGAACCAGTTTTACGGCATTGAAATCAGCGAGTGGCCCGCCTGCATCGCCGAAGTCGCCCTCTGGCTGATGGACCACCAAATGAACCTCAAGGTTTCCGAAGCCTTCGGCCAGCTCTACCAGCGCCTGCCGCTCAAGAAATCCCCGGGCATCTTTTGCGGAAACGCGCTGCGGATGAACTGGGACCACCTTATTTCGGGCCGCTACATCGACCTGCACGCCGACACCCTGAACGTGGTGCAGATCGGGGAGGAACCGGCGCGCTACGACGTGGTCAACGTCGCCGCCAAGCAGGTCAACATCCTGACCGAGGCCGAAATCGAAAACCTACGGAACCGCCCGCGCGAAAAATTCGACTACATCCTCGGCAACCCGCCGTTCGTCGGCGCCAAATTCCAGACGGACGAACAACGCGCCGACATGGTGGCCGCCACGGGCGATGCCAAAAACAGCGGGTTGCTCGACTATGTCGCCGGCTGGTATTTCAAGGCGGCGGAATATGTCCAGGGGACGGGCGCGGTGGTAGGCTTCGTCTCGACCAATTCCATAACGCAAGGCGAGCAAGCCGGCATCCTGTGGAACACGCTCTTCCAGCGCTACGGCGTTAAGATCCATTTTGCGCACCGCACCTTTGCATGGCAAAGCGAGGCGCGCGGCAAGGCGCATGTCCATGTGGTCATCATCGGCTTTGCCACGCACGACGCGAACGACAAGAAAATCTACGACTACGAAGGCGAACAGGCCATCGCCGTCCCGGCCAGGAACATCAGCCCCTACCTGGTCGAAGGCCCCGACCGGGCCATCGCCAACCGCGGCACCCCGCTTTGCGACGTCCCGGAAATCGGCATCGGCAACAAACCGATCGACGGCGGAAACTATCTCTTCACGCCCGGGAAAAAGGCGGAATTCCTGCAAAAGGAGCCTGATGCGGAGCCGTTTTTCCGCCGCTGGCTGGGTTCGGAGGAGTTCCTCAACGGCATCGAACGCTGGTGCCTCTGGCTCGGCGAATGCCCTCCGGAAAAACTCCGGCAGATGCCGGAGGTGATGAAACGCATCGAGGCCGTGCGCGATGTGCGCTTGAAAAGCAAAAGCGCCCCGACCAAGAAGCTCGCCCTGATCCCGACGCGCTTCCACGTCGAAAACATGCCGGCAGGAAACTACCTGCTTATTCCCAAAGTATCGTCCGCTCGCCGAGCCCGCATCCCGATGGGCTTCATTTCGCCGGACATCTTGGCCAGCGACCTCGTGTTCATTTTCCCCGACGCCACGCTTTACCACTTCGGCATCCTCTCCTCGGCGATGCACATGGCCTGGGTGCGGCAGGTTTGCGGGCGGCTGAAGTCGGATTACCGCTATTCGGCCAAGCTCGTTTACAACAACT
>JBGSLE010000257.1:0-1708 GCA_041740875.1 Pontiella sp.
GCCACCGCCTCGAAGCCGAGCTGGTAGGCGGCGGCCTCGAAATCGGCAAACTCCTTCGGCGTGGCGAAGCGCTTGGTGTGCGCGTGGTCGCGCGTCGGCGCCATGTACTGGCCGATCGTAACCAGCCGCACGCCGTTGGCACGGAGATCGCGCAGGGTTTCCATCACCTCTTCATTCGTTTCGCCCAGCCCCAGCATGATGCCGGATTTGACCTTGATCGTGCCGCCGCCGTATTCGGAGGCAAGTCGCAGGATCGACATCGAACGCTCGTAGGTCGCGCCGGAGCGGATCGAGCGCTGCAGACGCTTCACGGTTTCGATGTTGTGGTTGAAGACGATCGGGCCGGCGTCGAGCACCTGGTAGAGGTTTTCCTTGCGGCCCCAGAAATCGGGCGTCAGCACCTCGACCGTCACCCCGGTCAGGCGCGTTTTGATGGCGTTGATGGTTTGGGCGAATATTCCCGCGCCGCCGTCCGGCAGGTCGTCGCGCGTGACGCTGGTAATCACGACATGCCTCAGTTTCATCTTATCGACGGCTTCGGCCACGCGCAGCGGCTCTTCCAGGTCGAGCCCGGTCGGCTTGCCGGTCGCGATCGAGCAAAAGCGGCAATCGCGCGTGCAGATGTTGCCGAGGATCATGATCGTCGCCGTGCCGTGGTTCCAGCACTCGTGGCGGTTCGGGCACTTGGCGTCCTCGCACACCGTATGCAGGCCGTTTTTCTTCAGCGTGGCCTGCGTTTCGGCGTAATCCTTGTCCGTCTGGATCGGGCGGCGCAGCCATTCCGGCAGGCGCGTGGGCATCTCTTCACTGGTTGTGCTCATCGTTTATCTCCGGTTCACCCCTGAACCACCCCGGCCCGCAAACTACCCCTTCAGCATTTCGATCATCTTTTGCAGTTTCGCGCTCTTCTCGACCAGCTCGTCCTGGCGCTTTTCCTGGACGGCGACCACCTCGCGCGGCGCCTTGCTGGTGAAGCTTTCGTTGGAGAGCTTTTTCTTCACGTTGGCCAAGTGCCCATTGACCTCGGCCAACTCGGCCGCCAGCTTCTTGACCTCAGCTTCGACATCGACCAATCCCGCGATCGACATGTAGACCGCGCCGAGCGCGCTGATGCCGCTGGGCATCGCGCCGTCGGGCACATAGTTGATCTCGACGGCGATCGAGCCGGCCTTGAGCGCCGCCATGATCGAATCCTTGTCGGCCTCAATCTGCCGCGCATAGGTTTCGTTAACCGGACGGACGCAAAAGCTGGCCTCCTGCTTGTTGGCCAGGTTGTATTCGGCGCGCAGGATGCGGCCGACGCGGATGAGGTCGTGCTTGCCGTCGACATAGTTGACAATGGCCGGGTCGATCCCCGCAATCACCGGCTTTTCCGGCCACGGGGCGACCATGATGCTTTCGGCCGCGTGGTTGTAGCCCATGCCGTGCCACAGCTCCTCGGTTTGGAAGGGCATGAAGGGATGCAGCAGGCGCAGCGCCGTCGAAAACGAGAAATGCATGACTTGCAGCGTGTGCCGCTTCTGCTCCGGCGAACCCTTGAAGAGGATCGGCTTGGCGTATTCGAGGTACCAGTCGCAGTAGCTGTGCCAGAAGAAATCGTACAGCGCGAGCGTCGCGTCGTTGAAGCGGTAGCGCGAAAGGTTGTCGTTCACGGAGGCGATCGCCTCGTTGAGCTTGGCCAGCAGGTGCCGGTCGTCCGGCGTCAGGT
>JBGSLE010000258.1:0-5032 GCA_041740875.1 Pontiella sp.
CTGGGGCGTGATGGACTCCTTCAGCGGCATGGCCCAGGCCGGCAATGCGGCCCTTTCCGCCGTCGCCCCGGGCATTGCGGGCGCCTTGTTGACGACCATCATCGGCCTGCTCGTGGCGCTGCCGTCGATGATCGGCTACAACATGCTTTCGGCCCATATCCGCCGACTTTCCGTGCAGATGGACAACTTCGCGCAGGAGTTCATCTCCGCCATCCAAAACAACTACGTGATCGAGGGCTAGGCCATGGCGCGCAAGACCAGTCTGGTTTCGCTAGGACAGATCAGCACGATCGACATGACGCCGCTGATGGACTTGACGTTCATCCTGCTCATCACCTTCATCATCACCTTCCCCCTCGTCGAACAGGGCATTGCCATCAACCTGCCCAAGGGCAAGGCGGCGGACATGATGGAGAACAAGTCGCGCGCCATCAGCCTGAACCTGGCCAAGCAGCTCTATCTGGACAATGTGCCGGTTTCGCGCGACGAGCTGGTGAAGGCCATGTCCGACATCGCCCTTTCGGAGCCGGATACGGCCATCTACGTGCGCGCCGACCGCAAGCTTCCGTATGGCGACGTGGTGGAGATCATGCGGATCCTGCACGAAGCAAACATCACGAAAATGGCCTTGGTGACCGAGGCGGACCAGTAGCCGTGAATGCCTTCCAGCGCAAGATTACGCTTCGTGTGATCGGGATCCATGCCGGGATCATCGGCGCGACGGCGCTGGTTTCGTCGCTGCACGGCTGCATCAAGCCCAAGCCGAAGGAGATCATCACCTTCATCGAATTCGGCTCCCCCGGGCCGCAGGTGCAGATGGAACAGGTTTCGCAGATGTCCGACCCGGAACCTGCGGTTGCAGCCCCCGAACCCCAGCCGGTTCCCGCGCCCGTCCCCGAACCGACCCCGCTGCCTGAGCCAAAACCCGAACCAAAGCCCTTGCCCAAGCCCGAACCCAAACCAAAACCGACACCCAAACCTGAACCCAAGCCGACGCCCAAGCCCGAACCGAAGCCGGAACCCAAATGGAAGCCGATCGATCCGAAACAGATCAAGCTCGGCAAAAAGATCGAGGAAAAGCCCGTAAAGCCGGCCGTTTCGAGCGCCGACATCAAGAAGGCGCTTTCGGGGATTTCCTCCCCCGCCTCGTCGTCCTCGGCCACCAGCGGGAAGATTGGCGACCCGAGCCAGATCAACGCCTATCTGGGCCAAGTGATGTCGCTGTTCTACAACCAATGGAAACCGCCGGCGTCAGCATCGGCGGCAACGGGCTCGGCGATCGTCCGGATTACGATCCGCAAGAACGGGCAGATCGTGAGCAGGAACAAGATAAAAAGCTCCGGAGACGCGCTTTATGACCAATCGGCAATGGCTGCGGCCGCGGCGGTTTCCGTCTTGCCGCCGCCGCCAAAAGACTACCCGTACGATTACGTGGAAGTGATTTTCACGCTGGAAAACTAACCCCCAACTCCAGGAGAGAAACAATGAGAAGACTATTTTTAACGGGCTGCGCCCTGCTGGCCGCCACGGCGGCCCTGGCGCAGCGGGTAGAGGTGCGCAAAAGCGGAGAAGACAAGATCGCGATCAACCTCGGCGGCTACCGCACGGGAAGCGACGCCGTGTCGCGCACCTTCCTCTCGGTCTTGAAGGCGGATCTCAACCGGTCGGGCTATTTTTCGGTGGTTTCGAGCGGCGGCGAGGTCAATGTCGCCGGGGCCTGCGCGGCGGGCGGCGGTGCGGTCCAGGCGGAGTGCCAGGTGTTCGGCGTCGCGAACCGCCAGCGCCTGCTGGGCAAATCCTACAAGGCCCAGGATTCCGCCGTCCGCACCCTGGCCCACCAAGTGGCCGACGAGATCGTCTATGCCGTCACCGGCAAGAAGGGCATGGCGTCGGGCAAGATCGCGGTGGTGGGGACGCGCTCCGGGCGCAAGGAGATCTACATCTGCGACATGGACGGCCAGGGCATGCGCCAAATCACCAGCGACCGCAGCATCGTGGTCGGCCCCCGCTGGACGCCCGACGGGCAAAACCTCACCTACACCTCCTACAAGCTCGGTTATCCCAACGTATTCATGACCGGCCGCGCCAAGCCGCTTTCGAGCCACGGCGGGCTCAACGCCAGCGGGGCGATCTCCCCGGATGGCAGCGAGATGGCCGTGATCCTCTCCCGCGACGGAAACCCCGAGCTGTACGTCAAAAGCCTGCGTACCGGCGGGCTCCGCCGGCTGACGAGCACCCGCCGCGCCGAGGCCGATCCGTGCTGGTCGCCCGACGGCAACCATCTCGCCTATGTTTCCGACGCCTCCGGCACGCCGCAGATCTACATCATCTCCAAAAACGGCGGTACCCCCCAGCGCATAACCACGACCGGATCGGAAAACGTGGCTCCGGACTGGGGCAAAAACGGCTACATCGCGTTTTGCAGCCGGATCGGCGGGCGCTACAACGTCGCGATCGTCAATCCCGCCGCCCGCTCGCTGCGGGTGCTGGAAACCGACTGGGCGGACTACGAGGATCCCAGCTGGGCCCCCGACGGACGGCACATCGTCTGCTCCCGCACATCCGGCCACCGATCCGCCATCTACCTCCTTGACACTCTCAAAGATTCTCCTGTAGCGTTGGTTTCAGGGTCGGGCGACTGGTTTTCTCCGGCCTGTTCTCAATAATCAAAAACGGGGTAGCGTATGAGCAAGCGTGTTTTCAAGTGGTCGGTTTTCATTCTTTTGGCCAGCTCCATGGCCTTCGTCGGTGGCTGCAAATCCAAAAACAAGAACGCGGGACTGATGGGTGGCGACAACATTTATGGCGACCCGTTGATTGGCGACGTGCCGATGGGCGGCGACAACCTGTCGTTGCCGATGGACGGTGATCGCAGCATGTTCCAACCCATCTTCTTCGCCTACGACAGCTCGCAGGTCAATCCCGAGGAAGCCGGAAAGTGCGAGGATGTCGCCAAGCACCTCAAGAAGGGCAAGGGCGGCGTGATCGTCGAAGGGCATGGCGACGAACGCGGCAGCCGCGAATACAACCTGGCGCTGGGCGAGCGCCGCGCACAGGCCGTGCGCGACTACCTCGTCAGCCTAGGCGTCGATCCCGCCATTATCCAAACCAGGAGCTACGGCGAGGAAATGCCTGACGACATGGGCCACGATGAAAACGCCTGGCGCAAGAACCGGCGCGCCGTTTTCGCGATTTACTAACCTCCCTTCCGAAGGCGCGGATTCCGTCTGCGCCTTCTTCTTCTTTTTGCGCATGCAGTTTCCCCTACCCACGATCGCGGCCCAATTCGACTACCTTGGCGGAGCCCTCGGCGTGGCGGTTGCCGTGGCGGTCTCCTTCTTGGCCATCACCCTCGTTTCCAGCTACTACCGCTTCCAGAACATTGTCCGGATGGCCGAGGATACCCAGCCCGAGGAGATGGGGACCGAGCCCGAGGAAATCCTGCGCGTCCAAATGGCGCGCTTCCTGGCCGGATGCGCCCGGCGGGGCACCTCGTTTTCCATATCGCTCATCCGGCTGGTCGATTCGGCCGTCCAGGTGCACATGGGTACGCCCTTCACCGAGGCAGTCAAACAGGCCGCCCGCCATGGCGACGTCACCTGCATCTTCGACGACCGCACCGCCGTGTTGCTGACCGAGGCCGAATCCGGCGATTCCCCGACCATCCTGGCGCGCATTGCCGACCGCATCCCCCAGCTTTGCGCCGAGGTGCTGCCGGGCCAGTTGCGTATCGGCATCGCCTCCTATCCGGGGCACGGCCTGCGCGGAAAAGACCTGGTGCGCACGGCGCTCTCGGGCCTGGAACGGGCCGATGCGGCACGCCCAATCGCCATGCCGGAAATCGTCGATCCCGACGCCGAAGAGGAAGCCGAAACGCAACCGGGCGAAGCGCCGGAAACAGCGGCCGCCAAGGGCTGGCGGGAGCGCCGGCGCAGCGCCATGCTCGACGAACTGACCGGGGTGCTCAAACCCTCCGCCGTGTCGGCCTACATGCAGCGCATGATGAGCGACCTGCGGCACAAGAAAAAACGGGCCGCCCTCTTCTGCCTCGGCGTCAACAACATGGAGCATATCGCCCGTTTCCACGGTCAGGAGGCGGCGAACGACGTCCTCGTCGGGGTGAGCCGCATCCTGCAGGAAAACCTCCGGGCCGACGACTTGATCGGCCGCCACGAAAAATATGCCTTCCTTGTGCTGGCCGAAGCGACGCTGGCCGAAGCCGAAACCATCGGCAAGCGGATCAGCACCCTGGTCCAGCAGGCCGAAATCACGACCGGCAACAAGCGGCTCAAGACGACGATCACCCTCGGAGTGGCCACCTATCCGGAACATGGCCGCAACCTGCACCACCTCTACACCTCGGGCCAGAAGGTCCTCGACCATAGCCGCGCCAACGATATCCGCGCTTATGCCGTTTACGACCCGCAAATCCATGATAAGGTCGCGCCTAAACCCATGAAAAACATTAAATCGGTACAGGCCTGATCCAAGGGGAGGGATCCATGAAGCTAGGTGTAAATATCGACCACATCGCCACGTTGCGCCAAGCGCGTGGAACCGTATATCCCGACCCGCTCGACGCCGCCATCCTGTGCGCCCGCGTTGGAGCCCACGGCATCACCGCCCATTTGCGCGAAGACCGCCGCCATATACAGGACGACGACATCTTCCGCCTGCGCGAGCTCCAATCCCTTCCGCTCAACCTCGAAATGGCCAATGTCGAGTCGATCGTCGAGATCGCGCTGGACGTCAAGCCCGCCGAAGTATGCCTCGTGCCGGAGCGCCGCCAGGAGCTGACCACCGAAGGCGGGCTCGACGTGATCGGCCACTACGATGCGCTCAAGTCCACGGTGGATTCCCTTTCGCAGGAAGGCATCGTCGTCAGCCTCTTCGTCGATGCCGACGAACCCACGCTCGACGCCTGCAAAGCCCTCGGGGCGCCGGTTGTGGAGCTGCATACGGGCGCCTACTGCGACGCCGAGCCCAACCAGCGCCCCGTCGAGCTGGAGCGGCTCATCCGCGCCGCCGACCA
>JBGSLE010000259.1:0-1584 GCA_041740875.1 Pontiella sp.
TGCTGCACCAACTCAACCTGACCTTGCCCGACCAGCCGCCCCCTCGGCTCGAAGAGCTGAAAAAGAAATGTGGGGCAGACCTATGAGGAGAAATGGAGCAACCAAGGCACTTTTACCCGCGGACAGCGAAAGACAGGCTAATCATTACGCCATTTCCCGCATGGGGTTGGTCGATGTCTTCCGTGCCCACCACGTATTGGGTGATCAGGCGCAGTTTTTCGACGCCGGCCTCCTTGATCCGGTTTGCCGCCGTAAACTTGACCACCGTGCCGCCGCCGTAGATGTCTTCCATCGCCATCACCACCGGGGCATCGATGGTGATCGTGGTGGCATCCACCGCGAGCACGGTACGCTCATATTTCAGATCCACCTTTCCCGCATACCATTGCTGGGTAGAATCCGGATCGCCTGGGCGCTGCGCGATATTGTCCATGCCGATATCGTGGATCCAGTTTGCCGTCGAAGGCCGTTCAAGCAGGATTTTATCGCCGGGCGCAAAGGCCGCCGGATTGGCAATGCGCAAGCGGGTCGCGCCGACGGGCACATAGGCGTCGAGCAGGCTTTGGCGCGACGCGGTGTTGATCGATGCGATAGGACTGCCGCCCGCCCCGATGGTGATCATGTTGCCCCCGTTGCCGGTAAAGACAATCGTGGTGCCCGCCGGATCCTGGCCGGCGCCGCGCAACACCGTGCCCGCCTTCAGGCTTAGGCCCGAACCGATGCGGAAAACGCCGCTGGCCAATTCCACCGCGCCGCGTACGCCGTTGGCGTCGGGAGCCAGCGCTGCCACGCGGTCGATCGCCGCCTGGATGCGCGCCTTGTCATCGCCCGAGGCATTCGGAGAAAGGGTTTCCTTCGTAATCGCGTTGGGAATCGCCACGCCGCCGCCGCGATAGCCGCACCATGAAAAATCGGGGATCGTGTTACCCCGCGCATCCGCCGTATAGACCAGCCGCCCATCGCCACCAGGACAGACCAGGGCGCACTCGACGGCCCAGGCCGACGCCGCGCCCAGCCCGAGCGCCAACCCCGCGATGATGCTGCATTTCATGGCTGGATTCATTGTACTTTCTTCTTTGATGCGTCTGGTGATCGACCGCAAAGACTCCAAGAAACGAAGGCTTGAAATACCGATTCCCTTACGTCTTGGCTTCTTCGCGGTCATCCCCACTGCGGCTGCGCCGAAGCGGGATTTCCAGTGACCTCTTTGAACAAGGTTGGTCGGCGCGCGAACCGCTTAAAATAAAAGTCCGGCGGCAATAACGCCGCCGGACGGTTGTTCTGCGGCAAGATTTCCTAGTTCTGGATCACTTCGAGGTTGATGAACTTCTTGCCTTCGGCCGTCGAGACCAGGTTGGTGACCGCCTCGAACTCGGCGTTGAGCGCGGCGGAACCGGTTTCGGCCGATGTGCCAATATTCGTCCACGAGCCGAAAACCAGGTCGCTGTTGAGGATGACGCCGTATTCCAGGTTGCGGGCTTCGGCATCGATCCGGCGGTTGTAGATGTATTGCATGTTCGCGCCGACCAGCTTGGCCGCCGGCAGGAACGCCGCGGCGTCGTCGACCTGCGGGTCGCCGCCGAG
>JBGSLE010000260.1:0-6426 GCA_041740875.1 Pontiella sp.
CACCACTCAGATCGAATCCTCCAAGCAGGGCATGCTGGTGACGCGCAGCGCCCGCTTCCCCTCGCTTTCGTTCGACGCCTCGACCTCCCTGCGCAGTAGCGACTACGACATCTACAACGGGGGGTGGAATGTCGGCGTCAACGCCTCGATGCCGCTCTTCACCGGCAACCGGCTCAAGAGCGACGTCGCTGCCGCCAAGGAGCGGATCATCCAGTCCGAAATGGATTTGATGGATACGGCCAACACCCTAATGGCCACGTTGCAGCAGCGGTGGAACAACTACGCCGATGCCATCGAAAACGAACAGGTGCAGCAGCTGCTGCTGGAGGCCGAAATGCTGCGCGCCGAAATCTCCACCACCAAATACAAGCAGGGGCTGCTCTCCTACGAGGACTGGGACATCATCGAAAGCAACCTCATCAACCAAGGCAAGACCCATTTGCAGCGCCGCCGGGCGTCGGAGCAGGAGCAGGCCCGCTGGAAAAACACCCTGGGCTGGAGCGAGTGGTACACGTCGGATAAGGGCGAATAACATGAAGAAGACATTGAAATGGATTGTGGTTTTGGCCCTGCTGGCAGGCGGTGGCTATGGGTATTATGCCTACAAGACAAAAGCAAAGGCCGGCGACAAACCCGCCTTCGACCGCGCCAAGGCGGAGATCCGCGACCTGCGGACCACCGTCGAATCCACCGGCGAAATCCAGCCGCGCAACCGGCTCGACGTCAAGCCGCCGATCGCCGGCCGCCTGGAGCAACTCCTGGTCGACGAGGGCCACGAGGTCGAGCGCGGGCAAATCCTCGGATGGATCAGCTCCACCGAACGCGCCACGCTGCTCGACGCCGCGCTGGCCACCAGCAAAGAGGAACTCGCCTACTGGGAAAACCTCTATAAACCCTCGCCCCTCATCTCCCCGCTGACCGGAACCATCATCGCCCGCAACTTCGAGCCGGGCCAGTCGATCGAAAGCAAGGACGCCGTGGTGGTCATCGCCGACGACCTGATCGTGTTGGCCAGCCTCGACGAAACCGACATCGGCCAGGTCAGGTTGGGCCAGAAGGTCAGCGTGCGGCTGGAGTCCTATCCCGATACCGCCTTTGCCTGCGAAGTCGAAAAGATCGCCTACGACGCGCGCACCGTCCAGAACGTCACCATGTACGAAGTGGACGTCCGCCCCGACCGGCTGCCGGACTTCGCGCGCAGCGGCATGACCGCCAACCTCGAATTCATCATCGAGGAAAAGAACGGGGTGCTGGCGGTTCCCGCCTCGGCCATCCAGCAGGGCGCGGGCGGATCGCGCGGCAGTTCGCGCAGCGGCGGAGGCGGAGGAGGAGCGCCCGATCCCGAACGCCGCGAACGCATGCTCGCCAAGATGCGCGAAAACGGCATGTCGGAGGCCGAAATCCAGGAGCGTATCGCCCAGTTTGCCCAAGGCGGCGGGAAATCCGGCGGCAAGTCCGGCGGCGAAGGCCGCTCCGCGAAACCCGAGGTGTTTGTGCTGGTCGATTCCGGCGATCCCGAAAAGCCGGAGCGCAAGCCCGTCAAGACCGGCATCAGCGACGGCTCCTTCACCGAAATCCTCGAAGGCCTCTCCGAAGGCGACGAGGTGCTGATCCAAAAGATCACGATCAGCGTCAAGAGTGCGTCCGGCGGCAACCCGTTCATGCCTTCGCCCATGGGTGGGGGCAAGCGGTAATGATCAAGGTCGAAAACATCCGCAAAACCTACCAGATGGGCGATGTCGAAGTCCGCGCCCTCGACGGGGTTTCGCTGACCATCGAACAGGGCGAATACGTCGCCATCATCGGCGTGTCCGGTTCGGGAAAATCGACCCTCATGCACATCCTCGGCCTGCTCGACGTCCCCGATTCGGGTCGGTTTTCGATCGATGGCTCGGATGTCATGAGGTTTTCCGATCTCGAACTCGCCGCGTTCCGCAACCGGGTGATGGGCTTCGTCTTCCAGCAGTTCAACCTGCTGCGGCGCACCAGCGCCCTCGAAAACGTCGGACTGCCGCTCATCTACGCCCGCAACGGCAAGAAGAGCGACGCCGCTAGCAAGATGCTCGAACTCGTCGGCCTCGCCGACCGCATGGACCACCACTCCAACGAGCTTTCCGGCGGACAGCAGCAGCGCGTCGCCATCGCCCGCGCCCTCGTCAACAACCCCTCCATCATCCTGGCCGACGAACCGACCGGCAACCTCGACTCCAAGAGCGCCCGCGAAATCATGCAGGTCATGAGCGAGCTGCACGCCCGCGGCCTGACGATCATCCTGGTCACCCACGATTCCGCCGTCGCCAGCCACGCCCACCGCATCATCGAGATCAAGGATGGCAAGATCATTGCCGATTTCGCCAATCCGGACGCACCCAGCGTTCCCGTGGTCGAGCATGTCCCCGAAACCAAGACCGTGCGCAGGCGGTTCGGACTGCACGCCTTCCGCGAAGGCAGCATCCTCATCAAGCAATCCATCCGCTCGCTGCTCTCCAACAAGGTGCGCACGATGCTCTCCGCGCTAGGCATCATGATCGGCGTGGCGGCGGTCATCGCCACCATCGCGATCGCCAACGGCGCCAAGGCCGAGGTCGAAAAGCAGCTGTCCCGGCTGGGCTCCAACTTGCTCTCCCTCTATCCCGAATACCGCTCGCGCGGCGGGGTGAGCCAAGGGGGCGGATCCACCTCGCGCCTTTCGGAGCAGGATGCGGACGCCATCCGCAAAGAGGTCGAGCACGCCGTGCGGGTGAGTGGCTCCGTGGACAGCACATCGCAAGTTAAAATGGGCAACAAGAATTGGAGCACGCGCGTCGAGGGCGTCGAGCCGGATTTTGCGCAGATGCGCACCTACGAACCGGATATCGGGCGGTTTTTCACCCAGGAGGAATGCAGCCAACGCGCGCGCGTGGCGCTGATCGGCCGCACCGTCGTCCGGGAGCTGTTCGGGGAGTCGAACCCCGTCGGCCAGGAGATCAAGATCAACCGCCAGAACTTCATGGTCATCGGCGTATTGCCCGAAAAGGGCAGTAGCGGCTTCCGCGACAACGACGACACCCTGCTCATCCCGCTCCAGACCGCCATGTACCGGCTCTTTGGCGAAAAATACGTCGAGCGGATCGATATCCAGATCGACCAGGCCTCCAACATGGAACGCGCCCAAGCCGACATCCTGGCCCTGATGGCGAAGCGCCATCGCACCGGCACCAAGGAAAACCCCTTCACGATCCGCAACCTCGCCGAGATCCAGGACATGATGTCGGCCACCAGCAAGACCTTGTCGTTGCTGCTCTCCAGCATCGCCACCATCGCGCTGATTGTTGGCGGCATCGGCATCATGAACATCATGCTGGTTTCGGTCACCGAGCGCACCCGCGAAATCGGCCTGCGCAAGGCGCTCGGCGCCCGGCGCAAGGACATCATGATGCAGTTTCTTATCGAAGCGCTCATCATCAGCTTCTTCGGCGGCTGCGCCGGGGCGGCGATCGGCGCGGGCGCGAGCCTGATCATGGAACGGTTTTCCGGCTGGAGCGTAGTCATCTCGCAGGAGTCGATCCTGCTGGCCTTCGTCTTCTCGGCCGTCATCGGCATCGTCTTCGGCATCTGGCCCGCCCGCAAGGCGGCCCTGCTCAACCCGATCGAAGCCCTGCGCTACGAATAGCCGACTATTCCTCCGGCCAGCTCGCCGCGCCCGCCATCAGCGTTTCGAGGCAGTGGATGCCGGACTCCGTGGCGTTGAGGCAGGGGAGCATGCGGTACGATTCGCCGCCCGCCGCCAGAAAGGTCTCCTTGCCGCGCATCGCAATCTCTTCGAGCGTTTCGAGGCAGTCGCAGAAAAAGGCCGGGCAGACGACGGCCAGCTGCTTGATGCCGCGCGCGGGCAGTTTTTTCAAGGTCTCTTCCGTGTAGGGCTCCAGCCATTTGGCGCGGCCGAGGCGCGACTGGAAGGAGATCGTATAACGCTCCTGCGGGAGGTTGGCTGCCTTGGTGATCGCGCGGGTGGTGGCGTAGCACTGGTGGCGGTAGCAGGTGTCGTGGGCGATGGAGGGCTCGCTGCAGCATTCCGGCGACGAGAGGCAGTGGAGGTGGGTGGGATCGGTCTTTTTCAGGTGGCGCAGCGGCAGTCCGTGGTAGCTGAAGAGGATGTGCTCCTGGACCTCCTTCAAGGAATCGGCCAGCGGTTGGACGTAGGTCGGCTCGTCGAAAAACGGCGGCACGACCCGCAGCGTCGGCGGATTCTTGCGGCGCTTTAAATCCTTCGCCACGCCCGCCACGCACGAGCCGACGGTCGCCATCGCATATTGCGGGAAGAGCGGCAGCAGCGCGATCTCTTCGACGCCGGCGTCGATCAGTTTTCCGACCGCCGTTTTGAACGACGGGTTGCCGTAGGCCATGCCGATTTCGATCGGCACGTCGATACGTTTCCTTAGCGCGTCGCGCAGCTCCTTGCAGTGGTGGACCAGCGGCGAGCCGTGTTCGGTCCAGACGGCCTTGTAGGCCTCGGCCGATTGCGCCGGGCGCTTCGGCAGGATGATTCCGTTCACCAGCAGCGCGCGCAACGGCCACGGCAGGTCGATCACATACGGATCCATCAGGAATTCCTTCAGGTAGCGGCGCACGTCCGCTTCCTGGTGGGAGTCCGGCGATCCGGTGTTCATCAATAGGAATCCACGTTTCATACCATTAGTTAAACACGAAGACGCGAAGGGCGCAAAGCTCGGGCTGCTTGGAGTCCTTTGTGCCTTGGTGTTTATACTCCTCCTGCGATGCGTTGGGCGGCCTTGAGGCCGCCGAGGATGGAATTGGCGACGGAAATGCCGTCGCGGTAATGCCCGCCAAAATGAATGCCGGGATGATCGGTTTCGATCCGTTTCATGAGCGAGAAATAACGTTCGTAGCCGACGTTGTATTGCGGGATCGCCTGCGGCCAGACGCTGAGGCGCCGGTATTCCGGCTGCCCGTCGAGACCGAGCAGGTCGTGCAAATCCGCCAGCACGGCGGCGAGCATTTCCTGTTCGTCCTGCAACGCCCGTCCAGGCGATTGCGAACCGCCCGCGAAGACCGTCAGCAGCACGTTGCCCGCGGGCGCGCGGCCGGGGAAGATCGACGACGGGAAGAGCGCGCCGAGGGAGTGGCGGTTTTCCACCTTCGGGATCAGCACCCCGAAGCCGTTGAGCGCATGGGTGAACTGGTTTTTGTTGAAACCCAGCGAAAGGCTCGCGACCGGGGGATAGTCGATTTCGCCGAAGGGCGCGCAATCAAACGGGGTTTCGAGTTTCGGCATCGCATGCGCCGGAATGGCCAGCAGCACATCCGTGAAGGCCTCCGTCCCGACATTCCACCGGCCGTTCTCCAACCGGGAAATCCCGGCCACCGGAAAACCCAGCCGGATGCGGCCGGCCAGCTTGCCGGCCAGCGCCTGCGGCAGGGTTTCCATGCCATCGGTGAAGGTGAACATGCGCGCATCCTTCGACGCCACCTCCGCGCGCCGCTTGCGCTCCTTGGCTCCCTGGATCGCCCCTTTGATCAGCGAGCCATATTTTTGTTCCAGCGCATAGAGCTTCGGGAAGGCGTGGGCGACGGAAAGCCTGGCCGGATCGCCGGCATAGACGCCGCTGACGAACGGATTGATCGCATAGTCGAGGAACTCCCGGCCCAGCCGCCGCACCACGAAATCGGCCAGGCTTTCGGACTCGTTCGATTTGCTCTTGATGAACGGCTCCTTCAGCAGCCGCAGCTTGGCCTTGCGCGAAAACGCCGGCGACGTGAAAAACGCGGGCGGCGAGGTCGGTAGGGCGATCGGCCGGCCATCGCGCACAATGAAGCGGTTTTGCGCCGAGGCATTGGCCGGAAGCTTCTGCTCCCCGAGCCCGAGACGGGCGACCAATTGACCTACATCCGGGTGGGTTTCGAGGATCGAGTTGGGGCCGCACTCCACGAGATAGCCCGCCTCCCTGACCGTGCGGATACAGCCGCCGACGCGATCCGACGCCTCGAACACCGTGCAGTCGACGCCTCGTTCCCGCAATTCAAACGCCGCTGCAAGCCCCGTGATTCCCGCGCCGATGATGGCCACTTTTTTCATGCCCCGTTTCTACCCTTCCCGGTGGCTTAATTCACTAGAATAAAGAGATCAACCAAACGCCTCCCGCAGCACCTCCTCGGCGGCGGCGCGCCAGCCAGGGCTGATGGCCTGCGGCTGGCGGATGCGGACATAGAGGCGGCGCGAAACCATGCGGCCGAAGGCGGAGGCCGACGCAAAGCGATCCAGCAGATGGCCGGGCTGGCGGCGGAGGGTGGCGATCAAATGGTCGAGCAGGTCGAGCGGTTCTTCGTGTTCGGGTTCGAGCACGAATTGCCAGAGGGCGTGGGGGTCGGAGCCGATGGCGCGTTCGATCCACCCGTCGATTCCATGGCGGTGGCCGAACAGGTCGG
>JBGSLE010000261.1:0-5948 GCA_041740875.1 Pontiella sp.
CAATTTGGCGGGGCCCCAGCGATCGCCGTCCTCGCGCTGGCAGACCAGCTCGCAACGCACAACGACCACGTCCGGCATCTCCGGTTCGAAGCCCGTCCACTGGCGCATCAGCGCGGCGGCCTCCTCGCTGGGCATGTCCCAGAGCTTCGGCACGGTCTCGGCGTAGAGGGTTTGCTCGTCCAGGCGCTTGAACTCGTTGACGCGGGCCCACGACGAGACGCCGCCTCCCTGGATGGGGTTCCATGACCACGGGCTCCAGTCCTTGCTCTGCCCGTCGGCCTGGCGGTCGAGCCGGTTTCCGGCGTAGTAGGATTGCTGGATGAGTCGTCCGGGGTCGGCAAAATTGACCATGTTTTTCGGGTAGCCGCGCCATGAGAGCCACGTGATGGCCGCGCCTTTTCCGCGCTCGATGCCGACCTGGACCGTGCCGTTGTCGAGCAGGAGCAGTTCGCCCTTGTCGGCCTTGCCTTGCGGAGCAGCGTTGGATGTGGTGGCGCAAAGGGCGGCGGCCATCAGGATTTCCGGCAGGTATTCTTTGGTCTTTTTTTTCATGGCTTCTCCGTTTTCGATGGATCGGTCAGGGGATGGTCGGCGCGACCGTGATGGTTTTTCCGTTGTCCCCCAAATACGGCTGGTATGCCGCGCCGATGGTGGCATAGGTGTACGTGCCGCTTGGAAAAGCGTGGCCCTCGATCTCTAGGGAAACGACGGCCACGTCGGCGTCGTTCACATACGTTCCGGTGCCGGAAATGCGGAGGCCGAACGAGGCCGTGGCGACCGGCGGCAGATTCAAGCGGCCTTTGTTTTTCACATCGAAGATGCCGGTGAATCCGGTCGTGTCGATGGTCGAGGTAAACTCGATTTGCGATCCGGTCGATGTTCCCGGCGCATCCACGGTAATGGTGCCGCTTCCCGCCAGCGATCCGTCGAGAAACTGTATGCTCCTAAGAGTGGAGCCGCTGCGCAGCGTCCCGCTGTTGAGGGTCAGGGAGTCCCCGGTCAGGTTGATTTTAAATGGAAGGTTGTTTGCCGAGAAGATCAGCCCCCCGTCGAGAACCATCTGATGCATGTTGACCGTTGGGCCGGGAGCGGCGGTCCTGAACTCGCCTCCGGATTGAACCACAAACGTTTGGCCGTTAAACGTGGTGGGATTCGCCGGCACGGTAAGTTGCTTCGCTCCCGTCAGCCAGGTATTCGCATCGCCCGCCACGGGGGCCGGCCTGCCCCAGGTGGCCGGGTTCGTGATCGACCCCGACGCGACCGCGGTGATGCCCGTGGACGGAGGAACCACGATGGTGATTGCTTCGCCGGACAAGGTGTAGAATACGTTGCTGCATCCATCCGCCAGCGTCTCGGTGGTTTTGTACAAAAAGGATTCGTTGAATTGGGTCGGGCCGAAATTGGTGCCACCCTGATGCACGACGGGAGAGGTCACCGGGTAAAAGTTGGAGGATAGGTTGTCGGAGCGCATCAGGGTGTATGCCGCCTGGCGCGCCACGGGAACGGTGAAGAAAACCGCGTGGCTGTTGTTGTCCGCATCCAGCAACAGGGGGGAGATCACGGAGTTGGATACCGGATTTCCGCCAAACAGGTATTCCGCCAGGTTGTTCCAGCCGTCCGGTTCCAGATCGGCCTCTTGCGCCATCTCCGCAGGCGTGGCGTCGGGCTTGTATCCTAAAATCCACGGTTCGTAGGCTGTTTCCGGATCGTTCTGGCCACCGGCATAATCGGGGTTGGGAATCGGCGGATGGTTCGCCGTTGTCATCACCCAGTGGTCCAGTTCGGCCAGCAGCTGGGTTGCGAGTTGCGGCAATTCCTCAGTTAGGTTGTGCGTCTCCCCAAGGTCGTCGGCTAGGTTGAACAACTCGACGCGCCCGCCGCCGTCGTGCCCGCCCACAAACCAGCGATAGAGTTTATAATCGCCCCGCCGGACGCTGGCGGCATACCAGCCTACGCGCGGCCAGTAGCAGAACAATGCGCGATCGGCGAAGCTGCCGGAACCTTCGAGCAACGGGCGCAGGCTCGCCCCGTCCAAGGGCTGCGGCGCGCCGTTGCGGTCTTCGATTTCCGCCACGTTCCCTTCGCCCAGGAAATCGAGCACGGTGGGAAAGAAATCGACCACATGGATCGGCGTTTCGACGCGCGTGCCCGCCTGTAGATTCCCGTTGGGATAGCAAACCATGGCCGGCACCCGCACGCCGCCCTCGTAGATGGAAACCTTGCCGCCGCGCAGCGGCTTGTTCTCCGTGATTCGCTTGATGCCGACGTTTGTGTACACCCCTTTGGTGGCGGTGGAACCGGGGCCATCGGGATCGTACGAGTTGTTCGCAACTGTATCGAAATAGGCGCCGTCGAGTCCGCCGTTGTCGCCGGCAAAGAAAAACAGGGTGTCGTCGAATTCGCCTGCATCCTTGAGGGCCTGGACCAACTGGCCGAGGCTATCGTCCCAATATTTGATCATCGCGGCATAGTAGGGATTGTCATGGCCCCGCAGATCCGGCGTCTTGCCCGCGAACGCCGCCACGTCGGCGTAGTGCGCCTGGATCGGCGTGTGTACCACATAGTGCCAGAAATTGAGGAAGAAGGGTTCGTCGCGTATGACGGAGTTGGTCGAGTGGTTGTGAATGAGCTGGCGCGAGATCTCGGTCATGATTTGGGCGCTGTGTTGATACTTGGTCCCCTGGGCGCTGTTCGGCGTTGGATCATCCGGATAAACCATGTTTTGAACGCCTGAAATGGGGGCGAAATGGCCGGCACCCAGCCCGGCGCCGCCGACATAGAACTGCTGGTCGAAGCCGCGGCCACGGGGCGCGCTGATGTCCGTGGAAACCGTGCCGCCGATGTGCCACTTGCCGATGTGCCAGGTATGATAGCCATGGTTTTCATTCAGGTAGTCGGCAAACGTGGTGATGTGCTGGTAGAGCTGCGCATTGTTTTCGGGGAACAGCAGCGGCTTGTCGGTTTGCGGGACGTAGTCGGGATCCGGCGGCGGCGAACCGCCGGCGTTGTTGTAGTCGAGCCGTGCCGCATACTGGCCGCTCATCAGGCTCGCCCGCGTCGGCGAGCAAAGCGGCATGGCATGGGCGTCGCTGAAGGAGACCCCGCCTTCGGCCAACGCCAGCAGGTTCGGCGTTTCATAATAGGTGCTGCCCTGAGGGAACATCGTGGGATGGTACCCGATATCGGTCCATCCCAGGTCGTCCACCAGGAAAACCACCACGTTTGGCTTGGTCTGCGCCGCCTGGGCGCCAACCAAGCCGCCCAGCGCCAGCAGCAAAATCATCAACCGGTTCTGCATCAAAGCCATTCCCCGCTATTGCTTCTTGTTTTTTTTCGCCGCCGACCTGGCGGGAGCGGCGCTGGGTTCGGGCATCTGCGCCTGCCACTTTTTCCAGTTGGTGGCCAGCTCCTGGACGAGGGCCGGTTCGCGGGCGGCGAGGTCGTTTTTCTCCCCGACATCCGTCGACAGGTCAAACAGCTGCGGATTTCCGCCGTTGGACAAAAGCAGTTTCCATTGGGCCTGACGGACGGCACCAAGATAGCCGCCGCCCACGCCTTTGACGCCAAAGTAGAGGGCGTCGTGGGGCGGGGTGCTCTTTTCGCCCGCGAGGTAGGGGGCGAGGTTGACGCCATCCAGGATTCCGGGGGCCTTGGCTCCGGTCAAGGCGGCGCAGGTGGCGAAGATGTCGAGCGTGCTGACGGGGTGGGGGAATTCGAGCCCGGCCGGAAAGACGCCGGGATAGGCGGCGAAAAACGGTACGCGGATACCGCCTTCGTAGAGGGTCCATTTATAGTCGCGCAACGGCAGGTTTTCGCTGCGGTTTTCCGGGTGCCCGCCATTGTCGGCGGTGAAAAAGACGATGGTTTTTTTGTCCAATCCGGTCTGCTGGAGCTTGTCGAGGATGCGCCCGACGGCTTCGTCGAGGGCAACGATGCAGGCGACAGTGTCGGCGCGGGCGGTATCGCCGGGAAACTGCTCCGCATACTTCGCCGCTTCGCCCGGCCGGGCCATGGGCGCCTTCGGCACATCCATCTGCTGGCCTGCGGCAAGAGCGGCGTCGTACGCCTTCTCGGTCACGTTGGCTCTTTGGACGACCTTGAGAATATGCGGCGCGTTGAACGTCACGTTCAGGTTGAACGGGTTTTCCTTGTTGCGTTCGATGAACTCCACCGCTTCGCGGGCCAGGAGGTCGGTGCTGTATTCGTTGAACTCCTCCGGCTTTCCGTTGCGGATGAGCCGTGGGTGGTGGTAATCGATAAAGGCGCTGTTTGCGCAGAGGGTTTCGTCGAAGCAGCCGCGCTCGTGCGGCATCGGACCCTTGCTGTGCCATTTACCGATTAGGGCGGTGCGGTAGCCCGCATCGCGCAAGACCCCCGGAAAGAGCGTCTGGTCGGTGGGAATGGTGCCGCCGTTGTCGACGAAGCCAAAGCGCTGCTGATAGATCCCGCTGAACATGCCGGCCCGCGACGGGGCGCAGACCGGCGCGGTGACATAGCCGGAGGTAAACTTTACGCCCATTTGCGCGAGCCGGTCAATGTTGGGCGTTTTCACCACGCTCCGGAACAGGCAGCTGACGTCGCCGCTGCCGAGGTCGTCGACCATCATGATCACCACATTCGGGCGGCTGCTTTGCGCGGCGGCTTGCAGCGCGGTGGCGGCCAGAACCGCACCAAACATTTTTTTCGTCATATTCATTCGTGTTTCTCCTTTAATCGTTGGTGTTGTCCGCTCCCCGGATCGCTCCGCGGTGGAGGATTTTATCCCACGAGGCGATACCGATGGTTTTGAGATAGGGCGCGGCCACCGCATCCTCCTGCGGGGTGCCGAGCGCTTGGTAGAGATGCCAGATCGGCTTTTTACCGTAGGGATCGCCCGGCTCGTCGGGGAATTTGCGGAGTCCGATCTTCAATCCGCCCTCTTTGCGGTTGTCGATCCAGTTGTGGTATTGCCACGATTCGATGGAGGAGAGCGTCGCCATCTTTTTCCACGCCAGGGCCATGCCGGCGGCCTGGTCTTCGAGGGCCTTGGGGGAATAGTCCTTCGAGTTGAAGCCGTTTTCCGAAAGATGCACCAGGCGGACTTCGCCGCGATAGCGCAGGGCGGGAAGCTTCATGTAGGCGTCGAGCACTTCGAGGTTGCGCGGCGTGATTTTCGGGGAGTCGAAGTCGAAGGTGGCCTGCGCGTCTTCCCAGGTGCGCGGATTAAAGAGGTTTTGGGGGTAGGGATGGTGGGCCAGCGCCCAGGGGAAATCGCCCTCGGCGCGGCAATAGCGCAGCAGCAGTTCCAGCATCCGCTTCGAACCGTACCCGTATTTACTGCCGGGCTGCGCCCAGTGGTGGGTGAGGGTGATGAAGGCGCAGGCGTTGGGGTCGTACTGGCGGGCAATCAGGTGGATGAGGCGCATCGACCGCTGGTAGAGGTCCATGTACACGATGTCGGGTTTTTTGCCGGCGTTGGTCCAAACCCAGCCAAAATCAACCTCGTTGTGGACAATCCAGTGGTGGACCCGGCCATGGACGCCATCGTTGCGCGACCAGCGTTCCGTGATCAGGTTGAGGATTGCGCCATAGTAGGCGAGACCCTCGGACGAGGTGACGTTCGGCATGGCATATTTGCCTTCCTTCACGGCATCGGGATGGCCCAGCAGCTGGATCTCGGGCTGGTTGGTGGCGTCGTTGGCCGGATTGTCCATGAGCAGGATGGCGGAGACCATGGCCCCGTGCTTTTCGGCGGCGCGGAAAATACGGTCGTAATAGGCGAGCCGTTCCTCCACGGCGTGGTAGGTGCGCCCCTGCCACGTGAAGGGAGTCGAATTCGGCACCGGCGTCAGCGACACCAGCTTGTGCAGGGAAAACATGTTGACCGTCACCGCCGCGATGCCCAAATCCGCCAGCTCGTCCGGTTCTCCGGGCAGGCGGTGTGGCCCCCAGCCGCCAAGCCCTTTCTT
>JBGSLE010000262.1:0-7163 GCA_041740875.1 Pontiella sp.
CCTCGCCCATCAGCAGATCGGCCGAAAGGATCGGTCCGTTGTGGCCCTTCCAGGAGGAATCCGTGGCGATCGTTTCGCAGGTTCCATCGGCAAAACGGATCTCCAGCTCGCAGGAAAAGTAGGCCTCCTGGCCGTAGAACCCCTTGTCCTCGAACGGTCCGTTGAACCCGGCGTACCAGCCCGGAGCAACGATCGCGCCGAGCATGTTTTCGCCCGCGGCGAGCAGCTCGGTCACGTCGTATTCGCGGAAACAGACCCGTTTGCGGTAGTCCGTCCAGCCCGGTTGCAACCATTCGTCGCCCACGCGCGCGCCGTTGAGCCACATTTCGTAGACCCCCAGCGCCGTGGCGCGGACCTTGGCCGACGCGACCGGCCGGTCGACGGCGAACCCCTTGCGCAACAGCGGCACCACCGGGTTCCAGCCGAACCGGATCCACGCCGCACTCCAACTGCCTGCCAAAATCGCTTTCATGACGCCATCGCTCTGCCTAGCGGAAACCATTTTCGTGTAAACGGTATCAATTATGCATAAAACCACTTCCGTGTCACGCGCTTTCCTTGGAAAAGGCCGAATTGAGGGGACGGAAAAGGCCGGGTTGCCGCGCGGTCACCGCAAGGAAAATAGGACTTGCCAAAACCGCCCACCCGGCCAATAGTCTTTGCGGATTACGTTTACTGTAAAACGATCACCAGCAGGGGAACTCCGACATGCCGCCAACTAAGGGAAAACAACGCAAACGCACCAGCACCCGGGTCACCCTCGAGGACATCGCCCGCTTTTGCGACGTCAGCAAGGCCACCGTCTCGCGCGTGCTCAACGACCACCTCAACGAATTCCCCGTCTCCGACGCGATGATCAAGCGCGTCAAGAGCGCCGCCGACCAGCTCGGCTACCGGCCCAACCGCCTCGCGCGCGCCATCCGCAACCAGCGCACCAGCCTCATCGGCCTCTCGTTCACCCACATCGACTACCAGGAACTCACCGAAGACCAGGTGGCCTACGAAAACCTCGTCATGGGCCAGTTCGCCAACTGCATCATCTCCCACCCCGGCTTCGAGAGCTACGACCTGGTCATCCACGACCGCGTCGAATCCGACCGCCCGCTCCAGGAGCGCGACTTCAAGTCCGACCTGCTCGAAGGCATGATCTACCTGACCCCCTCCGAAACCCACCGCGAGTTCCTCGACATCGCCTCGGCCGAATTCCCGATCGTGCTCCTCGGCCAGATCGACGGCGTCGAAACCAAGGTTCCCTGCATCGACATCAACAACCGGAGGATGGCCATGCAGGCGGTGGAGTACCTCATCGGGCTGGGCCGCACTAAAATCCTCATGCTGATGCCCGAAAAGCTCCAGCATATCAGCTGCATCCAGGACCGCCTCAAGGGCTATCGCGATGCGCTCGCCAACCACGGGATCCAGGAAAACGAAGAATTCATCCGCAGCGTGCGCACGCTCAAGACCAACGTGGCCACCTTCATTGCGGAACTGCGCTGCCTCGATGAGATCGACGCCATCTTCTGCCCGACCGACGAACTCGCCGCCCTGTGCATCGAGCCGCTCAAGCTCGCCGGCAAACGCATCCCCGAAGACATCGCCATCATCGGGTTCGACGACCTGCCGCTGGCCCAGCACACCAACCCGCCGCTCTCCACCGTGCTGCGACCCGTCGACAAGCAGGCCCACGCCGCCATCGACCTGCTGCTCAAGATCCTCAAGAAACAGGCCCCCTACGAACCCGGTTTCCACGAAATCGACACCCGGCTCGTGATCCGCGAATCGACCCCGCCCGCCGCCGCCCGAACCTCCTAGCCGATGCCGCAGGACTGCACCACACCGATGGTTGGTCGGGCCGGTGGGTTGTGTGGTGCGCGCTTCCCGACGGGAGCGCGCCATTGCCAGGAAAAAGGGGACTGGAACATCCCCTCTCCGGAGCGGGGGGCTTTCCTGCCCCCGGATGCAGCCTCCAATAGAACATCACCAATATGAAATGGCATAAGGCGGACAGTAGCTTTGCCGGGAAAGCGGGCTCCTTCCAGGAAGCCCGCACCACACCGCTGGTTGGTTGGGCCGGTGGTTTGTGGTGCGCGCTTCCCAACGGGAGCGCGCCATTGCCAGGAAAAAGGGGACTGGAAAGTCCCCTCTCCGGAGCGGGGGGCTTTCCTGCCCCCCGGATGTACCCTCCAATAGAACAATACCACTTGGAAGTTGGCACACATCAAGATAGGTCCGAAGTATACCCCAACGGGACTATTTCCATGCGAAAAATGGCTTGCTATACCCGAACGGGTTTAATACATACGCTGCATCGTAATTTATACCCGAGGGGGGGGTTGAATGAAGACGCCATTGATTCAATTCGTTAAGGAACGCCGGCAATCGCTGGGATTCACCCAGCAGGATTTGGCCGACCGCGCGGGCGTGGGCTTGCGCTTCATCCGGGACCTGGAGCAGGGAAAACCTTCCCTGCGGCTGGACAAGGTGAACCAGGTGCTGGCCCTGTTCGGCCATCGCATGGAGCCGGTGGCGTTCCGCATGGAGGTGGACGATGAGGAGGGCTGAAATCCATATGCATGGGCAATGGGCCGGCATCCTGGAGGAGCAGGACAGCGGCTATCGGTTTTCCTACCTGCCGGAATATCTTGCCCGCCCGGACGCGTCGGCCGTCAGCCTGGCCCTTCCTCTTCAACCCTCCCCTTTCGAGGACAAACGGCTGTTTCCGTTTTTCGATGGATTGATTCCCGAGGGGTGGTTGCTGGATATCGCGGAACAGACGTGGAAGCTCAATCCGCGCGATCGCATGGGATTGCTGCTCGCCTGCTGCCGCGACTGCATTGGCGCGGTTTCCGTTGTTCCGATGGAGGGGCCGAATGAATAAACCAACCTGCCATATCTGCCTTGGGATGCTGGAACAGGACGAGGAGCTGCATCATGCCGCTTGTTGCAAAAAACTGTTTGGATCTTCCCGTCCACCTGCTTTTCCCTACACATGGGACGACCTCAACGGACTGGCAGAGCGGATCGTTCGGCAACACGTCACGGTTCCAGGGGTCCAACCCAAGCTTTCCCTGCATCTCGAACACGGCGGAGCCCGGCAGGATTCGCGGTTCACCTTGGTGGGACTGGAGGGAGGATACATCCTCAAGCCACCCGTGGCAGAATATCCTGAAATGCCGGAACTCGAACACCTGACGATGCGCATGGCCGGATGTTTCGGCATCGCCGCCGCCGACGGCGGCCTGATCCCATTGGATGGCGGGCAATTGGCCTATGTCTCCAGACGCATGGACCGCAAAGGGACGGCCAAATTGCACATGGAGGACATGTGCCAGCTCACCGACCGGCTAACCGAGCAGAAATACCGGGGATCGATGGAGCAAGTCGGCAGGGTGGTGCTACGGCATTGCGACCATGCGCTGCTGGATGCCCTCCGCTTTTTTGAGGCCGCGCTTTTCAGCTTCCTCACCGGAAATTCGGACATGCATTTGAAAAACTTTTCGCTGCTCTACCCTCCGGGCGGCCCGGTCAGCCTCTCCCCCGCATACGACCTGCTCCCCACGCAACTGTTGCTGCCGCAGGATGAAGAAGAGTCTGCACTTACGATCAACGGACGCAAAAAACAGCTTGGCTTAAAGGACTTCCTGCAGCTTGCCACCTCGTTGCGGCTGACCGGAAAGCAGACCTCCAACACGCTGGACCGCTTTGCCGCCCACATGGACGCCGCGCTCGCGACGGTGGACAGAGGCTGTTGCAGCGCGGGCATGAAGGAACGCTACAAGGCACTGATGCAAGAACGTGCCGACCGGCTCGGAATCGGCATCGATCCGGCGCGCAGCTGATAAGCGTCTCGCTTGTTTTCCGATGTAGGGAAGCAAGCGGGACGCTGCGCCACGTTCCCGCACACCGACGCATGGACGAAGGTGTAGGAACGCTTAACCGTGAAGCGTAAAGCGTTGGGAGCGGGCCAAAAGGCCCGCCCAGAGTGGGATAAGCGTCCCGCTTGTCCTCTGTCGCATGGAAGCAAGCGGGACGCTTGCGCTACGTTCACCGCGGGAAACGGGCTTAGGCCCTCTTGCACATGCGTGCAAGCCTCGCTTCGCATCGACCCTCCCGCAGGTTCTCATCCTGTCCGGACACAAAAAAACCGCCCTGCTTTACCGTCTCCCGTTAAGAAATTTACCAGAAATGTCGTTTTGCAAAGGCATGGCCGGAGCCGACTTTAAGGTATTTTTCAAAGGCCGCAGCCTTCTCGCGCGAGTCAAAGGCGGTGTAACACACCAATTTCCACGGCCTGAACTTTTCCGTGTGTTGATTCGCGCCGCTGTTGTGGCTGGCCATCCGCTTTTTAAGATCCGAGGTCAAACCGATGTAAGTCTGCGCCGGCTGACTTTCACTTCGAATGAGATAAACGTAATCCATGGCTCATTATTTGCTCTTGCCCGGGCTTGCCATACGTAGCTCGCTGTGATGGAAAAAGGCCCTACTTCGCCCTTAACGGGCTACGAAGGGCATACTCCGCTCTACGTTTCACTGAGAGCGAAGTATGGTCGGGGAAACAGGATTCGAACCTGCGACTTCTTGGTCCCCAAACCAAGCGCTCTACCAGACTGAGCTACTCCCCGTTTTCGGCTGCACCCCGGACCTCTCCGGCGGCGTGGAAAAGGCCGGGAATATTGGCTATCCCCCCGCCAAAGGCAACCCCATTTTCCAAGATACGCGGGATTGATGGCGCGCCCGGGGATAAATCGGTTTCCATGCCGCCTCCTTTTCCGGTATAGATGCCCCCCAATGCGCCAACTCCACTGAATGAATCCATGAATTACGAAACCGAATCCGAAGATAAAACCGAACATTCCCACAAAAGACGGCTGTACGTATGGCCATCCGCCCCGCGGGTGGCGGAATACTCCGCCCCCTACCTGGCGGAAAAAAGGAAGGGCTCGTTCATCTCCCTTTTCAGCGGAGCCATGGGCCTGGATATCGGCCTTGAAAAGGCTGGATTGAAAAATGTCGGGTGCCTCGAACTCGACAAATGGGCCTGCCAAACGATCCGAAAAAACAGACCGCAGATCCCGGTCGTCGAAGACGACATCCGCAACTGGACCGGTGCGGGCCTGCTCGAACGCTTCGGAGTGCAAGCGGACACTATCCAACTCGTTTGCGGCGGGCCGCCTTGCCCTTCTTTCAGCACGGCAGGAAAGCGGCAAAGTTTTGAAGATCCTCGCGGCGAGGTGATGTTCGATTTCCTGCGCATCGTCGATGAAATCAGGCCGCCGTTCTTTGTAATGGAAAACGTTCGCGGGATTTTATCCGCCGCAATCAAACACATTCCCCTTTCCGCGCGGGCGTCCAAGCACGGGCAATTGGCCGCCAAAGAGGCGAAGGGCGGCGTGCTCAAGCTCCTGAAGCAGGAGTTCGCGCGCATGAATTACACCGTCACGGTCGAGCTGGTGAATGCCGCCGATTACGGCGTTCCCCAGAAGCGGGAACGGGTGGTTTTCATAGGCAGCCGCGACGGATTCCAGATTTCAATGCCGCCGCCCATGTTTGTGAACGTGGAAGACATGTTTACTCCGAAGTGGCGGACATTGGGCGATGCCCTGGGGGGCTTGCACGAAGACAAACCGGAAATCATCCCCTTTTCGGAATCCCGAAAAAAATACCTCAGGCTGTTGACGGCTGGCCAGAACTGGCGAAACCTGCCCAAAGATCTGCTCCCCGAAGCCATGGGCGGCGCTTTTTCCTCCGGCGGAGGGAAGGTCGGCTTTTACCGCCGCCTCTCGTTTGACCGGCCAAGCCCCACGGTTCCAACGAGTCCCGTCCAAAAGAGCACCTGCATTTGCCACCCCACCGAACTGCGGCCCTTGAGCGTGCGCGAATATGCGCGCGTCCAGCAATTTCCGGACGACTGGATCTTCGAAGGATCGATCGCGGCAAAATACCGTCAAATCGGGAACGCGGTTCCTGTCGGCCTTGGATACCAGATCGGACGCAGCATCCTGAAATATCTGACGAACTACGAGGAGCTATAAATGGATACCGCCATGCTGGAAAGAGCCGTCCAAACCCGCCTCAACGAATTCTATGAACGAAGAATCGCCAAGCTGGCGACGCTCGACCTAAAGAAGACGCTACGCCGGAAAAACCCATACCTTTTCCGGGCGGTCGGTCTGCTCGACGCCAACGAAGTCATCGAACGCCTGCTGAACGACTTCATGTCATCATCGGATGAAACCATTTTCGGCGATGCCTTCTTCGAGCCGCTGGCAAAGGATTTAGGCTCGGGTTCCTGTGCCCCCGCCGAAGGGGTTGATGTCGTGGTCGAAACAGAAACCGCATACAAGGCCATTGCCGTAAAATCCGGGCCATCCGTTTTCAACGCCCAAAGCAAACGCCGCCAGAACCAGGAGTTTCAAAAGCTCCGCAGCAGGATGATGAAACTCCAAAAGCATTTCGACGCCATCGTCGGCTATTCCTATGGCCAGCGGTATTCCCCACCCGGTGAAAACAAGATTTTCACGGAAGTGGCTGGGCAACGCTTTTGGGCTGAACTGACAGGCGCCGAGAACTGCTATCTTTTGATTATCGAGGCGATGAAGGACTTGCCACACCGCCACAAGGATCGGTTCAACGAAGAATGGGCCAAGGCAAAAAACCGCTTTGCCAAGGAATTCATCACCGATTTCTGCCGTGACGACGGAATGATCGATTGGAGCACGCTCCTGGTCTTCAACAGCGGTGCCAAAAAGTAGCCATGCAAAACCTCCCTGCCTGCACTCTTTTCACCTGCCAGCCCGGCTACGAGTCGCTGCTTTCCGGCGAGCTGGAATCGCGCGGGCTGGCTTCTTCCGGATCCGGCCCGGGCTGGGTGCTGGCGGACGGAGCCCCGCCGGATGAGCTCTGCTTCGCCCACCTGTGCCTGGCGGATGCCGTCGGCGTCGCGGGCGATTCGATCAACGCGCTCGCCGTCAACCTGCTGGATCTATTCCTTGAGCGAATGCGCGAGGTCCGGTTGCCGGACGGCTGGCCGCTGATCTTCCGTTTCGCGGATGGAGAAATAGGGCTCGGGCAGCGCGGCAAATCGGTGGAGAAGGAGTTCCGCGCCCGGCTTAAAAAGCGCGACGGCGCGGCCGGATCGTCCGCCATCCGCCGTTGCCCGCCGC
>JBGSLE010000263.1:0-9604 GCA_041740875.1 Pontiella sp.
GCCGGTTGTCGCGCCTGCGCCGGTACCCGCCGAGGTTCAAGCGCCCCGACCGGAGCCCGCACAAGTTGCGGTTCAGCCAGCTCCGAAGACAGAGCCTGTGGTCGTAGCTCCGCCGGTTGTCGCTCCTGTGCCGGTACCCGCCGAGGTTCAAGCGCCCCGACCGGAGCCCGCACAGGTTGCGGTTCAGCCAGCTCCGAAGCCAGAGCCTGTGGTTGTAGCTCCGGCAGTTATCGCACCCGCACCTGTGGTTGCCGCGGTGCCAGTGGAACCGATCAAGCAGCAGGAACCAGCAGCCGAACCCGCCAGCCAGCCAAACTTGCTGGAGGAGGCGCTTGCCGCCCTGATGGCTGCGGAGCCGGCGCAAGAGTCTTCGACGGAAGCGCAGGCTCCTGCGCAAAGCACGGCGGGCGGAGATGCGGAGGGGCCTTTGGCGGGGTTATTGAAATCATTGCCTGCGGAAGCCGATGCCGGACCAACTATTCCCGAGCCTGTTGTGGCCGCGGAGCCCGCCCCCGCCCAGGTCGCCCGCGTTGCGGATCCCGAGCCGGATCGCGGAAATGCAGATCTGGCCAGCTTGCTGCTCGCACCGCAAACCGCGCAACCGGCGGTTGCGGCAGTCGAGCCGGTCGTTCCTGTGCCTGCGCCAGAGCCGGTACCGGAGCCGTCGCCAAACCCACCTGCGGAAGTGAAAACCCTCGAATCCTTGTTGGCGGCGGCGCAATCAAAGCCGGTTCAGGCCAAGGCCGTGCCTGCCAACAGCGGAGTTGGTGCATCCAAGGCCGGCGCGGTCCAGGTTGACCGGCCTCCGGCGGTGGCCGCCATGGGTTCCGGGCAAGGCCAAACCGCGAGCACCCTGGAGGGGTTGCTGCAAAAGCAGGCACCCAAGCCGGACCAGTCTTTGAAATCGTTCCTGAATGCCGTTGTGGAGGAGATCAATGAATAGGCAAAGAGGTTTGATGTGCGGGCGCGCGGTGAATTGTCGTCTCGGCTTGGCAGTGGCGTTCATCGCGTGGATGTTTGCGGCAGGCGGTGTTGCGCATGGCCAGGATGGCGAAGATCCCGTGGCGGTTAAGCCCGCGCGCGATCCGTTCTGGCCAGTCGGGTACCAGGCGCAAAAGGACGAGCCGCAAGCCGAGGTCATGCCGCAGCCGGCCGTGTCGCAGAAGTCGGATGAGGATTGGCGGGCGGCGATGAAGTTGGTGATGGTCAGCGGCGTGAGCCAGCGGGGGGTGAGCGAGTACTGCGCGGTGATCAATGGCGAACTCAAGGTGGTCGGCGAGAGGATCACGGTTTCGTTCAACGGCGCCGAATTTTCGTGGACGGTTGCGGCGATCGCTCCGCCCGCATCGATCAAGTTGCGGCGGGTGTCCAAGTAGGAGTGTTAAACAAAGGAGATAGGAAAGGTGAAGCATATGAAATCAACTATGGTATTGAATATCGGGGGGGCTTTGATGGCCGCCCTGCTGATAGCACCGTTCGGCGAAGCCCAGACCCAAAAGAACATCGGGGACCAGGATTTGCTCAACATGCTGGCGACGGTCGATGACGCCTCTTCAAACGAAACCGCAACGGCCTCTCCGATCGCCGTTGCGAGCGATGACGCAGCGGTTGTGGTTGAAGACGCGGATACGGCGGTCGATACGTTGGATATGGCCGAGTACGATGAATCCGCCGCATCCACTTCCGGCAATTTCATCTCCGTCCGGCTCAACAAGGTGGGACTGGAAGATGCGATCAACCTGTTCGCCCAGCTTTCCGGCGCCAACATCATCGTGCCGGAATTGACGGAAGCCGCCCAGATTTCCGTCAACCTGAAGGACGTCGAATGGCGTCCGGCGCTACAGTCGATTCTCGACACCTACAACTACGAGCTGTACCAGCGCGTTTCCGGCTCGAATGTCTGGATCGTCCGCCGCCGTCCGGCGGGTGCGCCGGTGCCGCAGGTCGTCGAGACCTTCGTGCTGAAGTATGCGACCGTTGCGAACGTGGCCACGCTCATCCGCCAGTTGCTGCCGGAGGATGCCAAGATTTCGGAATTCGCATCCCGCAACATGATCGTGGTCAAGAGCACCGAATCGAGCTTGGGCGAGGTGCGCGCCGTCCTTGAGAGCATCGACAAGGTCCGCGAACAGGTCTACATCGAGTCCAAGTTCATGGAGCTGTCGGACGACGCCCAGAAGGATTTGGGCATCGATTGGAAGGTGCTGACCGGATACGGGGCCACCCTCTCGACCAGCGCGGCCAGCTATGGCAAGGAAACCAGCACCGACCAGCCTTCGGAAAACGTTTGGAAGGATTTGGTTGACGGTTCGGCGACTGCGGCGGGAAGCGGCGAATACGCCCTCATGACGAGCGTGCTCAACGCCGACGATTTCCGGCTGGTCCTGAGCGCGATGGAAAACAACAAGGGTGTCAACATTGTCTCCAACCCGAAAGTGATCGTGGCCAACGAAGAGCCCGCCAACATTTCGATCATCCGGCAAGAGCCGAACCTGCGCCAGAGCCGCCAGCAGGCCTTGAACGACACGGAAGACACCATCACCTACGAGCTGGATCCGGAAAAGCCGTTCTTCGAATATGGCATCAAGCTCGACGTGACGCCGTCGATCAACACCTCCAGCAACATCACGGTGAAGATCAATCCCATGTTGACCCGCAAGTTTGGCGAAAAACGCGACCGGACCCAGGCGAACGATTTGCTCTCCTATCCGATCATCGATGTAAAGAGCGTTGAAACGGTCTTCAACCTGGCCAACGGACAAACGGCGGCCATCGGTGGCCTGACGGAAGCAACGCAATCGGAAGACGAGTACAAGATTCCCTTTTTGGGAGACATTCCCTTGCTGGGACGGCTTTTCTCCTGGAAGCAGACGGTGAACGGACAGAGCGAGACCATCATCTTTGTGACCGTTGGTTTGGCCAATACCCATGAGCTGGATAATGTCGATGGCTTGCCCGACGATGCCGAGCTGGTGCGCCGCAAGGTGATCAAGGACAAGAACGGTCGCATCATGCGCGACCAGGAGCGCGAATACTTCCAGGTGGAAGACGCGGATAACCGGGACGACGTGCTGAAGGTGATGAAGCAGAAGGAAGACGAGCGCGTTGAACGTCGCGATCTCGCCTTGCAGAAGCAGGCCAAGTAGCCGCAGGGCGCATGGCCGCATCGGGAAGCCCCGGATTCCATCCGGGGCTTTTCGCATTTTGGGACTTCCGGAAACAGTTGGAGGATCTGCGACTCAGCCGAGCTCGCGGTTGAGCCGGGTGATCTCCGCGCGCATTTTCTCGAAGACTTCGGCCTTGTACACGCGTACGCTGACTTCGGAAATGCCCAGCCGCTGCGCGATCTCCTTGTTCGGCACCTCGGCCGATACCAGTTTGAAGACTTCGCGTTTGGTTTCGAAGATGCCGTCCTTGATGTTTTCCCATGCGAGATTGGTGATGTGCAGCACCCACTCTTCGCGCGCGAGGTTTTCAATGTCGGGCAGGACTTGTTGCTCGATGGCGACGTATTGCTCCTGGTATTCGACCGAATCCCGCCCGGTGATGAAGTTTTTCTTGGTGCGGAAGAAGTCCTTGACGGTGTTGCGGGTCATCGCGGCAAGCCAATTGTGGAATTTGCCCTTGTTTTGGTTGTATTCGAAATCCTCTATTTTTTGCCAAACCTTGGTGAGCACGGCCTGGCTGATGTCTTCGGCGTCGTCGGGATTGATTCCCATGCGCAGGATGAGGCTCAGGATGAAGCCGCGGTAGATGTTCTCGAATTCGAGCCATGCGGCATCGTTCTCGCTTCTTTTGAGCTTGGCCAGCAGGGTGATCCGGGTCGGGTTGTGGTTTTCGTCGCCCATGTCAGTTGCCGGTATAGATGATGATGACGCCGCGTCGCGCCAGGTTTTTGACGGTAGGGTTGTCCCGGTGGATTTCGGAGATGGTCAGCCGTTTGAGGTTGCGGCACCAGAGGAGCTGCGGCGGGATGGCGAGGTCTTCAATGCGGCTAATGTCCAGGGTCGTCAGCCTAGGGTATTTGACGATGTTTCCAAGGTTCCGGATGCGGGTACCGCCCAGGTCGAGTATTTCGAGCCCCGCAAATTCGTCGATGTCGAACAGATGGGTGAGCGGGGTTCCGGCAAGCCTCAACTCGCGCAGGGCGCTACCGGCGACCGGATTCAGGTCAACGGTTCCCGAATCACCCACGTCCAAGGCGGCGATCCGCAAGCCGCAAAGCGGCGTAAGATCCTCTAGGTCGGGGTTGTTGGCGAGGTCGATTTGCCACCCCGCGCCGGAAGCGGCCCATTGGATCTTTAGCTCTCCAATCCTGGGGTTGAGCAGGCGCAGCGCTTCGGCGATCGCCGGAAACCGGCTGGCGGGATCGAACGGGGCGGTGTTGAGGTGGTGGAACAGCCGGGGGATGCCGCCGGCCACATTGTGGCTCTTGAAGTCGGCCACCAGTTGGGGTATGGCGGAATCGGGCACGGAGCCGGAATCCTTGTATTTTTTGGCCAGCGTCAAGGCGGCGGCGTCGTGCTGGACAGGATGGCCATGGTTTCCCGCAAGGATGCTCCACGCCTCGGGGAAACGTTGCTGGCAAAGCAGCATCTTGCCTTTCCACATCCATCCGGTTTCCAGCGCCGGGTCGAAGGCGAGCGCAGTATCCAGGGCCTGCTCGGCGGCGTCGAAGGCATAATCCTTCTCCTCGCGGGCCATGAGGTTGAGATAGTCGGGCGCCACTTTGCGCGCGGTGGCGGCGATATAGTCGTTCTTGACCTGCAGTTCGGCCAGGGCGTTGAGCGCAATGCGTTCGCTCCGCCGGATGGACGCAAAGCTGTTGGCCAGGATCGCCGCAATGAGCATGGACGAGGCCGTGATGAGGCCGACGGCCATCTTGTGCCGTTTGACGAGGAGCGCGGCGTGGGTGAAAAAGGTCGGGTTTTCGGCGATGGTCGCGTAACCGTCCTGGTATTGGAGCATGTCCTGGATCAGCGCGGCCACGTTGGGATAGCGTTCGTCCGGCGCGGTTGCCAGCGCTTTCATGGCGATGGCCGAAAGGGCGGGCGGGATTCGCAGGCCGGGGGATCGCCTGCCCGGGTCGGGGAACCCGCCGCGCACCGTTTTTTGGAGGGACTCCTTGACGGTGGCGCCTTCGACGGGGCAGTGGTGGCAGAGGATTTCGTAGAGCAACGCCCCCAGCATGTAGACATCGGTCCGGAAATCGATGTCCGCTGGGGTGCCTTGGGCCTGTTCGGGCGACATGTAGCCGGGGGTTCCCCCCACCACGTTTTTACGGTCGCGACGCTTGGCCGAACCCTCGAGGTAGCGCGTCAGGGTTTGCCCGTCTTCGAGCGAAACGTCATCCATGCTATGCCACGCGACGGGGGCTTCGGCGGGCTCGCCGAGGTGGGTGACGAGGGTAGAGAGGCCCCAGTCGAGGACGTGGACGTCGCCAAAGTCGCCGACGATGACATTCGACGGCTTGAGGTCGAGGTGGATCACGCCTTTGGAGTGCGCGTAGTCGATGGCGTTGCACACCTTGAGAAAAATGGCGAGCAGCCGGGTGCGGGTGTACTGCCGCCCGGAATCCGCATCTCCCTCCCGCAGTTTCCCGATGATTTCCGCCAGTGTTTTCCCCTTGAGCGCCTTCATCGTGAAATAGGGGTTGCCGCTTTCGTCGAGCGCGATGTCGTAGATGGGAATGATGTTGGGATGCTGGAGGTTGGCGGTCAGCCGCGCCTCGTAGAGGAAGGAGTCGATGTCGTCCTCGGATGCGATGCGCGAATCCTGGATGAGCGCCATGGCCACCTTGCGCGCGGTCCGGTGGTCGTCCACCTCCCAGATGGCCTTCATGCCGCCTTGGTTGAGCTTGCGGCGCGCGGTGTAGCGCTCCTGCGGGTTCCCATCCATCAGGCTGCTGCGGTCGGAAAGGCCGGGATGCTGCAAATCCTCTTCGAACAGGATTTTTTCGGTGCTGGAAAAGACGATGTCGTCCGCGAAAAGGCGGGGATTGGAAATCTCGCGCCCAACCGGATGGGGTTTGCGGTCGGGCTGGGGTTCGTTTTTGTGCGATTCGTCCATGGTCGGCCAAGCATTGAAACGCCGGAGAGTAGCATCACGCCTTGCGCGTGGGCAATGCGGTCATGCCGGAAAAGCGCGGGTGCCGCAGGGGCAATAAAAAACCCCGCTGGGTTAGGGCGGGGTTTTTCGGAGTATTTTCTTCAGAAGCTAGCAACGGTTTGGGTTCGCTTGGGCTGCGTTGCTTCAAGTTGTTGGGTTCGCCTATTAATACGGGGGCTCTACGGCAGGCGTTATCCGAAAACGACAATTTTTTCCATTTTTTCAGGAATGCGCCAAAACACCAATAAAATGGGGGGGGATGCGGGGGGATCCTCGGCTAATGCACCACCAGAATCAGCGAGTTTCCTTGCAGCAAGCCGTAAGGGGCGTGGCGCTGGAAGGAAACTCGCTGATGCAAGCCTTCAAAAACAGGGGCTTCCGGATTGGATTGGCCGGGAAACCTAGCTCTCTATTTAGATTATGTATAGATAGCGGGTTGACTTTTGACCGCAGACAGGTAGCTTCCGGGACGTTTTAGGTTCGCAACGGCGGACCGAATCGTCCTGTCAGGGTGGCCCTGAAGGTTGTTGAACATGAATGGTCCGGTACGCGGATCCAGCGAGTGGATCACGTGGCGGCGATGGGCAAGCAACCTGAACAAACGGAACTGCGTCACCGGTTTACCTCTTCCGCGCACCGCATCTCCGCTGCTTGGTTTCCTGCTTTTCTCGTCACCCGCGCCGGACTGCAATAGGAGCATCGAATGAAATGCAGAACAGTTGGAATGGCCACGGGCCTGGTGGTGGGTTGGATCGCCGCATCGGTCGGCGCAAACGAGCAAGAGCGCATCGCGGCCTTGGAGCGCCAAATGGCGGAAGCCCACGCGGAAATCGCGTCGTTGAAGGGGGAGAAGAGCGATCTTTCGTTCACGGAGCAGCAGGCGGAAAAGCTGCATTTGGGCGGCTACGGCGAGATCCACGCCAATTTCGAGTCGGGCGGGGACGACGTGTTCGACATCCACCGCCTGGTCATGTACGTCGGCTACGACTTCGCCGATTGGATCAAGCTGACATCGGAAACGGAGCTGGAGCATGCGTATGTGACGGATGGCGCGGGCGGCGAAATCTCGATCGAGCAGCTCTATGTGGATTTCCTTTTTGCGGATGCGGCCAACCTGCGCGCCGGACGCGTGCTGGCTCCGCTGGGCATCATCAACCAGCTCCACGAACCCACGCTGTTCCAGGGGGTGGAGCGGCCGAGCGTCGACCGGGTCATTATTCCGACGACCTGGTCGCTCGACGGCATCGGGGTGTTTGGCCATCCGTTGGGCTGGCTGAGCTATGAGCTCTACGGCGTGGCAGGCCTGGACGGTTCCGGGTTTTCCGCCGCCAGCGGGGTTCGCGGCGGGCGCATCAAGGAGCGACAGGATTTGAACGATCCGGCAGTGACCGGCCGCATCGATCTCCATCCGGTGGTTTCGGCCCGGCAAAACCTCCGCCTCGGCCTCTCCGGCTACCATGGCGGAACGGACAACGCCAACGATGGCGGCGGTAACGGCATCGACAACACGTTTTCGATGTATTCGGGCGATTTCGACTACACCTTGTCGCGGTTGCTGTTGCGCGGGGTGGTAGCGCACGGTTTCAACTCCGATGCCGAAGACCTGGCCGCGGGCGTCGGGGAGGAAATTTTCGGCTGGTATCTCGAAGCCGGCGTGCGCGTCCTGCCGGAACGCTGGAAGACGGGCAAGCTGGCCGAGGCGGATCTCATCCCCTTCGTGCGCTACGAGGAGTACGACACGCAATACAAGGTGCCGGCGGGAACCGTGAAAAACGGCAACAACGACCGCACCGACTTCACCCTCGGCGTCAACGTTCCGCTGACCGGCGAGTTTGTGGTCAAGGCTGACTGCCAGCTGCGGTTCGACGAAGCGGGCGATGAGCCGAACACCCTCTTCAACCTTGGCATGGGCTGGGTATTCCAATAGAACGGGCCGCATGAACCTCGAAGCTCGGACGGTCGAAGCCATGATCCGCATCCACTGCCGCGCCCGCCACGGCGGGGCGCCGGGATTGTGCGCCGACTGCTCCGGGCTTTTGGCCTATGCGCTCGAACGGATCGAACGGTGTCCCTTCGGGATCGATAAGCCGGTATGCAACCGCTGTACCGTCCATTGCTACCAGCCCGTCCTGCGCGAAAAGATCAAGGCCGCGATGCGCTTTTCCGGACCGCGCATGCTCTGGCGCCATCCGCTTTTGGCCATCCGGCACCTCGTCCGGTCGCGACGCTATTTCTCCGGCAACCGCTCGAAATAGACGATCCCTTCGCGGTTGCAGATCGTAACGATGTATTGCTCCAGCATCTTGCGTCCCGCGCGCGGCGGCGAGCTGTTGGGGGGCAGCAGCAGGGTCGGCACGTTGCGGTAGACGAGGTCGCCCAGGCTGACCATCTTGGTGGAATTCACCGTCACATCGCCGCGGGCGAAGTGGTAGTCGCCTCCGAAGTCGAGCAGGATGGGCATGGGATCGCCGTAAATCGCCCCTTCGACCGCCAGCCCGTGGTTGCGCATCGGAACGATGCGGGCCCGGGTCATCACCATGTTTTCGTGCGGCATGTAGGGGATGGTGGAGGAAAAGCTGACCGTCTCTTCGGCGATGTTGAACTGGATGTATTCGAAGGTGCCGAGGACGTCGTAGCCGAACACGCCTTCCACCTTGGGAACCGCGATGCCCCGGGCGAGCGGGCCGAGCGAATTCATGGCCATGCGGACGTAGAAGGGGATGTTTTCCATGAAGAGGTCATCGATGCGGATCTGCCCCAGCACGGCGGCGTAGGCATCCACCAGGCCGGTGTTGATGGCGCCGCGGTACGGGATGGCTTTTCCGCCCGTGCCGAGGAAGGTGGCCCCGAACTCCTGCGATGCATTGAACTCCAGCCAGGAATCCTGCGAAGCGGTATCGAGTAGCACGTTCATCTTGTGCCGCGGCGCCTTGCCGCGTACCCGGATCACGGGCACGGTACCCTTCGCGAATTTGGCCGAGGAGAGATGGTTTGGGTGCAGCCGGGCGCTGCCGCTGAAGGCGATGCCGCCGTCGGGGACCGAGTAAGCCGAAAAGCCGAACTGTTGCGGGGGTTTGGCGTGCGAGAGGTAGGTGTTTTTCTGCATCTGGGGCAGGATGACCTCTTCGTCGTTTTTCCCCGTGCTGGCGCAACCGGCGAGCAGCGCGGCCAGCAGCAGGGTGTGAAGGGTGTTTGCGGATTTATTCATTGGTTTTCTCCCTGGGGAATTTCATGCGCGGCTGTCGGCCGTCGTAGCTATCGATCAGCAGCAGGATGTCGGACGGGTGTTCGGAAAGGCAGGCGAGCAGCAGGTTATCGGTCAGCGCGAACGTCAGGCTCATGCCGCGCGCGATGTCCGGCGCGTCGTATTGCCAAACCGGCCAGACGGCGTGTTTACCCAGCAATCGCAGGTTTTTGTTGCGCGTGTGCTCCAGCCGCCAGCGCAGCCACGGGCTGCGCCAGCCGACCCAGCAGGCCGCCGCCCACGATGTATGGC
>JBGSLE010000264.1:0-3812 GCA_041740875.1 Pontiella sp.
TCCAAGGCATGGCAATCGAAATATTCGATCGCCAGCGGCCGCACGGCGCCTTCGCGCAGCCGCCGCACCAGCTCCAGCGCCGCCTCTTCCGACGCCACGAAGGCCGTCAGCCCGTTGATCTCGGCAGGCTCCGGCAACAATCGCAGGGTTGCGCCGACGACGATGCCCAGCGTGCCTTCCGCGCCGATGAAGAGATCGACCAGGTCCATGTCCGGTTTTGTAAAATAGCCGGCCGCCGTCTTGACGGCCGGCAGGTTCCATTCCGGCAACGTACCCGCGATGCCGCCGATCTCGAAATCAAACCCGACGGCCTTGTGGATGCCGCGTTCGAGACTGACCTGCTTCCCGTTGGGCAGCACCACCTCCAGCGCCTGGATCCAGTTGCGCACGGACCCATGGCGGAACGAGCGCGCGCCCGACGCATTGTTCGCCACCATGCCGCCGATGGTCGCCGAGGTTTCCGTGAGGTCGGAAGGAAAAAAGAGCCCCGAGCCCCGGAGGGCCGCGCGGATGTCGGAGAGATGGGCGCCGGGCTGCACCTCGATGAATCCATCCCTCGCCTGTCCGATCCCGTCCATGCGCGAAAGGTTGAGGATCAACCCGCCGTGCGGCACCGCCCCCGCCGTAATGCCGGTGCGCCCGCCCTGGACGGTTACAGGCCAGCCATTCCCCATCGCCAGCCCCAAGGCTTCGCGGACTTCCTCGGTGGATGAAGGGAAGGCGATTTTTTCGGCCCACCCCCGCCGGAGCGATTCGTCCCTTAGATAATCGGAAAAACGCTCATCGACCTCGAGTATTTCAACGGCCATGGCTCCGCACCACCCTTCGCGGCCAAGCGGTTAGATCCGCTCCGGCGTTTCGATGCCCAGCAGATGCAAGCCCTGCCTAAGCGTTGCGGCGGCCGACCGGCACAGCCGGATGCGGCTTTCGCGGACGCCGGCCTCGGCCTTGAGGAACGGTACGTTCTGGTAGAAGCTGCTGTAGGTCTGGGCCAGATCGTAGAGATAGTCGGCCAGGATGTTCGGCCGGTAATTGTCCGCCGCGCTGCGCACCGCGGCCGGGAAGCGCGACAGCTTGATCGCCAGCTTGCGCTCCAGTTCGTGCTCGATGCGGATCGGGTGGCTCGAAAGGTCGGACTGCGGGAATTGCGCGTGGAACTTGTCGTACACCGATGAAATCCGAGCAAAGGCATACTGCAGGTAGGGCGCGGAATTGCCCTCCATGTTCAGCGCCTTTTCCCAGGTGAAGGTCACGAGGCTTTGCGGATTCTGGCTGAGGTCGGTGTACTTGACCGCGCCGATGCCAATCGCCTTCGCCAGGTCGCGCTGCCGCTCCTCGGGCATCTCCGGGCTGCCGGCCTTGACCAGCTCCAGCGCGCGCGCCTCGGCTTCGTCGAGCAGCGCGGCGAGCTTGATCACATTGCCTTGGCGCGTCGAGAACGTCGCCTCCGGCAGGCGCATGAGGCCGAACCAGACGTGAACCAGGTTGGCCTCCAACCCCATTTTTTTCGAGATGGTGAAAAACTGCTTGAAGTGGAGCTGCTGGCGCTCGTCCGTCACGTAGATGATCCGCTCGGGATGGAATTCGCCGATGCGCGCCTCGACCGTCGCCAGGTCGGTGGTGGCATAGTTGTAGCCGCCGTCGCTCTTGCGCACGATGCAGACCGGCATGCCCTCGGCTTCCAAATCGACGACCAGCGCGCCGTCGCTCTCCTTCGCGAGCCCCTTCGCCTCCAGCTCGGCAACCACGCCGGACAGACGGTCGTTGTAGAAGCTTTCGCCGCGGTAGAGGTCGAAGGAGACACCGAGGCGCCGGTAGATCGTGTTGAACTCCTCGATGGAGAGCGCGATGAACTTTTCCCACAGCGCACGGTTTTCAGCATCGCCCTGCTGGAGCTTCACCAGTTCGGCCTTCGCCTTTTCGCGCCACGTCGCGTCCTCTTTCGACTCGTTGTAGCTGGCGACGTAGATGCGCTCCAGCTCTTCCACCGGCGCAACCTCCAACGCCTGCGGATCGGCAAAGTGGCGGTAGCCGAGAATCAGCAGGCCGAATTGCGTACCCCAGTCGCCCAGATGGTTGTCAGCCACCACGTGGTAGCCCAGGAAACGGTATAGCCGGTCGATGGCGTTGCCGATCACCGTCGAGCGGATGTGCCCGATATGCATCGGCTTGGCGACGTTGGGGCTTGAATAGTCGATGACTACGGTCTTCCCCTGCCCCGGTTGTCCGGCACCCAAACGAGGATCGTTTTCCACCGCCTGGAGGTAGTCGGCCAACGCGACGTTGGAGAGGAAAAAGTTGATGAAGCCCGGTCCGGCAATCTCGATCTTTTCGACAAAATCGGGCAGCTCGGCCGCATCGGCGAATTCCTGCGCGATCTGGCGCGGCGCCCTTTTCAGGATGCGTGAAAGCTCCATCGCGGCGTTGCATTGGTAGTCGCCGAACGCGGGATTGTTGGTCGGCGTCACTCCCAGCCGCACCCCGGCATCCGCAAGCCCAAACACCGATTTCATGGCGCTGGTCGTCCAATCCGACAGGCGCTCCTCGAACGTCGCAAA
The DNA here is from genome assembly GCA_041740875.1 of Pontiella sp. Classification (GTDB taxonomy): domain Bacteria; phylum Verrucomicrobiota; class Kiritimatiellia; order Kiritimatiellales; family Pontiellaceae; genus Pontiella. Next base: position 2,559 of record JBGSLE010000264.1, read on the forward strand.
TTCCCGCATGGCATCTTCTCCGTAAAAGGGGCGGAGGTTATTTGCAGGGGTCGGAAAAATCAACCCCCGAGTTTCCATACCCTCCCCCGGCAAGATGGAGTGGCTACCCCAGCACGCTGCTGCTGAGCTGGAGGATGCTGCTGACGATGCCGAAGACGAGCAGGAAGACCAGGACGAAGACGAAGAGGAGCGCGCCCGACGAAATCCAGACGGTCAGCTTCTTCATCTGCTCGCGCAGCTCTTCGTTGCGGGCGCGGTAGATGCTGCGGAATCCCGCAACCAGGTCGCCGGCATCCTCGCTGATGCCAAGGATGTCGAGGTCCATGTCGGGCATGACGTGGTTGTGGCGCAGGGCGTTGGAGAAGGAGGCGCCGTCGTTGATCAGGTTGCGGCTGGCCGCAAAAAGGCCGCGCAAGTGGCGGTTCTGCAAGGCCCGCTCGATCAGGCGTAGCGCTTCGGTGGTGTCCACACCGCTACCTAGCAGTACGGCGGAAAGGTTGCACAGGCGGCACAGCTCGGCATTGAGGGCGATGCTGCGCACGACGGGAATGTTCAGCAGCCAGCGGTCGGTGGCGAGACGGCCCGCCTCGCCTTGCCGCCATTGCCGGATGAGCAAGGCGATGGCGCCGAATCCCCCGAGGATGAACGGGCCGCCGGTGAGGCTGAAGCGCGCGAACCCCATGACCAGGCGCGTGGGCAGCGTCAGCTCCCCGCCCATGGAGTCCATCATGGATTGCACGTTTGGCATGAGGTAGAAGAGGACGAAAATCATTACGAAGAAGACCACGGCGAGAATGAAGGCGGGATAGGCCAGTCCAGAGCGGATCTCCTTGCGCATGGCGCGGCGCGTTTCGAGCATTTCGACCAGATTGCCGAGGATGGGGCCAAGGTTGCCGGTGGCTTCTCCGGCCTCGACCATGGCGACGGTGGTGGCATCGAAAATCTTGGGGTAGCGCCGCAGGGCGCCAGCCATGTTGCTGCCGCGGCTCAGCTCCTGCCAGAGCCCCGTACACAGGGCCTTCAGCCGCGGAACGGTCAGCCGCTGGCTCAGCGCCTTGACGGCGTCGCCGAGTGGCATGCCGTTCTGCACCAGCTGATGCAGCTTGGTGAAGAAGGCGAGGTTGACTCGGTCAACCTCGGCAGCGCTGATCGGGGCCTTGGCGAGCTTTTCGCGGCCGGCGGGATTGGCGGGCTTTGACTTTTCGCGCACGCCGGGCCGCACCGGTTCGGCGGGCTTGGACGGACGGACATCGA
>JBGSLE010000265.1:0-3967 GCA_041740875.1 Pontiella sp.
CGGCTTCATCCGCAACTTCGATGTCGGCGCCTTCCATCCCGACCGCCCCGACCGGCTGCAGAACGAGGAAACCGCCTACAGTACGCGCTACTGGTATTTCCATGCCCCCAGCGCCAAGTGGCGCTTCAGCGAGGCCCTCAAGTCGCCCGTCACCATGCAGCTCAGCGCCGACCCGCGCGTCCCGCCCAGCGTCCGCGAAATCGACATCTTCAAGGAGCGCAGCGTCGCCACCACCGGCTGGAAGCTCACCATCCCGACCGAAGACCTCGGCGTGCCCGTGCTCGAGATCGACGAGCTCGACGACATCGAACTCTATTTCTACCACTACGCCGTCTCGCGCCAGATGCCCGAAAGCGCCTATGCCGCCAAGGCAACGACGGTTGAAGGCGAGGGCGCCGCGCCGCCGGCCGCGTGCGAAATCCCCTTCCCCTACAACCTGCGCTACGATTCATCCGGCGAATAGATGGCCCGTTCAATCCCTGGAAAAATCCCATCCTGCACGCAGCGGATTGCGACCACGCGCCGGCGTCCTTCCACACCCGGTTGGAAGTTGATAACCATCGTCCCGAGAACGTCGCCTTGATCCGTGATGAGGAACCCGCCCATCGCCGCGACACACACCCGGGATTTTTACAAAGCGGCAACGAAGCCAACGAAGGGGCGGACGAAATGGTAGGGCGGAGTGTCCCTACTCCGCCGCGGACGGCTGGGGACAGCCGTCCCTACCAGAACCGCATCGACGCGGCATTTCGGTCATGATTTACAAAGAGGCAACGAAGAAAACGAAGGCGCGGATGAAAACGTAGACGGAGCATCCTTGCTCCGTTGTGGTGCGGAAGACGCGAACCGCGCACCCGGGATTTCTACCGGAAGCATTCACGGAACCGCTCCAGATGCAGGCGCAAGTTGATCCGCCCGGGATGGTGGAGAGGGTTGGCCGGAAGATGTATCCGCTGTCCGTCGAATTGGCGGATCGAATAGGAAGACGTGGTGGGTTCGGTGATCCGGGGCGAGACCCGCACCCGGTAGGTGTCGGGGTCGATGGCCACCACGCCCCGGTCGAAGGCGCGGTGAAGGGTCGGACAGAGGGCGATTCCGTTCGAGATGGTGTCATCGCGCGATTCGCTGAAAGGCACGATGTGGCAGGCGTCGACCAGCGAGGCGTTGAGCGTGGTTTCGACGCGCAGTCCCGAGATGCAGCAGGTGTAGCTGTAGATATGGGGAACCTGGCGCTTGAATACCCCGCTGCGAATGAAGACCTCCTCTTCGAAGGATTCGTCGTTGAGACTCTGCTGCAACCGCTTCATCTCGGCTTGATAGTCGGCCGGCGCTTCGGACAGGATTTTGTTTTCGACCGCGTTCCAATAGCTTTGGGGATTGGCTTCCAGAATCGCCATACCGGGAAAATAGGTTTTCAGCAACGTTTCCTGGAGGATGGCCCGGTGGGCGGGCGACGCCAGCAAGGAATATAGATCGGGATCGAGCCGGGCAAACGCAACGGCCTTGTGGAGAGCCCCCAGGCTATTGCAGCTTTGCGTGGCCTCGGCCCAGCCTTCATAACCGGGATTCGGCACGTGCGACCAAAAGCCTTCGCCGCGCATGAAGAAAAAGGGTTGCGCAATCAATGGGGAGTGGCCGCTTTGAACGAGCCGTTGCCACAGTGTTTTGAACGTGGCCACCAGTTCCGGCGACAACTCAATCCGGTTGTCCGCAATCCATCCCTCCTCAAATCCTTTGATCACGGCCAGCAGCAGAACAGGCTTGTGCGGAGCGGATCCGAATCTCGTAACGCCCTGCCGGAGCCGGGAAAATTTGCGGACATAGTTTTGCAAGGCATCGGTCATTGCGCACTACCCAATCAACTCCGGCCCGGTCTGGCAACCCGAATGACCCTATATTTCCGCATCGAGCTTGCCGTGGGCCTTCCATCCGTCCATGCGGGTGAGGATCCAGAGGCCGACGCCTGAGCGGGAGTCGCGAACCACATACCCGAGATTTTTACAAAGAGGCAACGAAGCAAACGAAGGAGCGGCCTTGGTTCCCTTTGTTACCTTCTGTGAAATGAATACAGCCCCATGGAATCCTTTGTGCCCTCTGGGTTCTTTGCGGTAAAACCCTCTCCCTCCCCGGTAGGGATGTTCCGCAGCGAGCGCTTTTACAAAGAGGCAACGAAGCCAACGAAGGGACGGACGAAATGGTAGGGCGGAGTGTCCCTACTCCGCCGCGGAAGGCTGGGGACAGCCGTCCCTACAAGAACCGCATCGACGCGGCATTTCGGTCATGATTTACAAAGAGGCAACGAAGAAAACGAAGGCGCGGATGAAAACGTAGACGGAGCATCCTTGCTCCGTTGCCGTCCATCCGGTTTTGCCCGTTGTGGTGCGGGCTTCCCTGTAGGCAGGGAGCGCGCCCCTGCGGGGGGCGCGAACCGCGCACCCGGGATTTTTACAAAGAGGCAACGAAGGGGCGGACGAAATGGTAGGGCGGAGTGTCCCTACTCCGCCGCGGAGGGCTAAGCCGGGTTGTTCTTGTTCTTGCTGGGAGCTGGGAAGCTCCCTATCATTCCGCCTCGGTTAATCGAGCACGACGCAGGTTTCGATGTCGGTGTTGTCGAAGGTAATCCGGCCCAGCCGGAGTCGGATCCGTTCATCGCGCAGGGAGGGGATGAGCAGCGACTCCAGCACCAGCTTGCCCGTGAACTCCTCGTCCCAGCCGGTCAGGCGCAGCCGGACGCGCCGGTTGAGCGCGACGCCGAAGCGCCGTTCCAGCGCCTGGATCGCCTGCCGCTGCTCGGAGTGGAACAGGAACCACCCCGCTTCGCCCAGGTCGCGCGGGAATTCGAGCAGGTCGTCCGCCGCAAAGTTGAAGTCGAGCTGGCCGCCGGATCCATCCATTGCGGCAAGATAGCCGAGGAACGCCGCTTTGAAAACCGGCTTGTTGTTTTTTTCGGCCAATCTTCTTGAGCAAACCCGCTCCCCCGCTGAAAGTGGCCGCTCACAAGGAGTTTCCAATGAAAAAAACCGTTTCCATGCTCTGCCTCGCCAGCCTCGCGGCGATCCTCGGCGGTTGCGTAACCCGTACCGTCACGGTCGAACCCCAGCACCGCGGCGCGATTCCCAAGGACAAATCCTACGGCTCCGACTCGCAAGGCAAGGTGGTCGACAAGAAGATCGTCTGGATCTGGCAGGACGAATACCGCACCGGGAAGTAGCCCCATGCGCCGCCATCAGCCAGATGTCTTCGAGGAAATGGAATCGCTCGTGCCGCCACGCATCCGCAACCGCGCCTACGCCTTGGCGGCCGTGTTCGGAATGTTTCAGAACGACATCGATGCCGAAGCGGCGACCCTCCAGCGCTGCCCGAAATGCGACCACCACAGCTTCCGCCGCCTGCGCCCCGACGAGAAGGTTTCGGCGGATTCCAGCAACTGGCGCTGCACCCGTTGCGGAAATACGACCGACGAGTTTGGCAACGCGCTATGAAAAAAAGGGCCGGAACCGAAGTTCCGACCCTTGGAAGATGGGGTGAAAGACGGGGTTCGAACCCGCGACCTCCTGAGCCACATTCAGGCGCTCTAACCAACTGAGCTACAATCACCATCTGAAAGAGAACGCAGAACATACCGGGACACCCCGGAAAATCAACCGTTTTTCTCGACCAAATTCCGGCTCGCCAAGCGGTCGCGCAACTTTCCATCAGCCATGGCATGGTGTAGCGTTTGCGCATGTTCAGGGCTGCATACGCATGGGTGGCGGTTTTTGCGTTCATGGCCGGGCTGCCGTTGGCCGGCCTTTGGGCGGCGGGCGTAAGCCTCGGCCCCTATCTGGAGTTTCCGCCACGTACGCAGCATGTCGGACACGCCCCGTTTTCATGGCCGGCCTTCGCCGGATTGGCGATGGCGATCCTCGCCGTGGCGCTCCCCTTCCTGGTGCGGATCGCGCGGACGCCTGCCCCGACACCGACACCG
>JBGSLE010000266.1:0-6613 GCA_041740875.1 Pontiella sp.
AACGCGTTGCTCAAGACGCTCGAAGAGCCGCCGAAGCACGTCAAATTCATCTTTGCCACCACCGACGTCCACAAGGTGCTGCCCACCATCCTTTCGCGCTGCCAGCGCTTCGACCTGCGCCGCATCTCCGTGCAGGATATCTTCGAACGGTTGCGCAAGGGCTGCGCCGACGAGGGAGTCACCATTTCCGGCGACGCGCTGCTGGCCATCGCCCGCGGCGCGGAGGGTGGCCTACGCGACGCCGAATCGGCGCTCGACCAGATCATCTCCTTCCGTGGCAAGGAGATCGAGGAGGAAGACGTGCTGGCGGTGTTCGGCCTGGTTTCACGCCATGTGCTCGAAAACCTCACACTCGCCATCCTCAAGTCCGACGTACCGGCCATCATCAACATTGTCGCCGAGATGGACCAGGCCGGGAAGGATCTGCAGCGCGTGGTGATGGAGCTGCTCGAAAGCTTCCGCAACCTGCTCGTGGTGCTCTATGCCGGAAAGGGCGCCTCCGCGCTTGAGCTGCCCGAGGCCCAGCTCGCGTTCTACGAGGCCCAGGCCCCCAAAACCGAGGCCGGGCGGGTGCTGCGGATCATCGATGCGCTGATCGAAACCGACAGCCGCATGCGCTATGCGCTTTCCAAGAAAACACTACTCGAAACCGGGCTCATCCGCTGTTCGCGCGCGGCCGAAACGGCCACCATCAACGAGCTGCTCAAACAGGTGGCCGAACTAAAAAAAAACGCTAGATCCGGCGAACCGCTAGCCGCGCTGGCCGACTCTTCCGCCAGCTACGGCGCGGATCCGCTAAAAAAAAAGCCGCTAGCCCATCCGGGCGAGATTGAAACGCTGCTGGCCAAGTGGCACGACATCGTCGACCACGTGGGCAAGGCCGATTCGCTCTCCCGCCGCTACTTCCTCGACACCGTACCGCTGCGCACCGACGACACCCACCTGGTCGTCGGCTTCGATCCCGAATTCGCCAGCGAAATGGAGCGCTTCGACGATTCCCGCGCCAAGGTCGCCCTCGGCCGCGAGGTGGAGCGCCATTTGGGCCGCATGCTCTCCGTGCGCTTCGAGCCGCTCGATCCGGACTTCCGCAAGCCGCTGCCGGCCGACCACCGGATCTCCGACTCGTCGGCCGACAATACGCAGGAGTTGACCGGCACCATGAAATGGTATGCGAATCCCGTCGTCAAAACCGTCGTCGAGGCCTTCAATGGCGAGATCGCTGATTTCCGAGAATAACCCAAAGGACATTGGATATGAACATGATGAAAATGATGAAGCAGGCGGCCGACCTGCAGAAAAACATGAAGAAAAAGCAGGAAGAACTGGCCAAGACGCAAGTGCAGTTCAGCGCCGGAGGCGGCATGGTCGTCGCCACCGCCACCTGCGACCTCAAGATCAAGAGCATCAAGATCAACCGCGCGGCCGTTGACCCCAACGATGTCGATATGCTCGAAGACCTCGTGCTGGCCGCCGTCGATGGCGTTCTCTCCTCCGCCCAGGAAACCATGGCCAAGGAGATGGGGAAACTTACGCAGGGCATGGGCCTGCCTGCCGGCCTCGACCTCCCGTTTTAGGTAGATATCGCATGTAGGATTTCCGCCAATGCAGCATTTGGTTCCACTCGACAATTTGGTGGCCGCGCTCAGCCGCTTGCCCGGCATCGGGCGGCGGACGGCCGAGCGCATGGCGCTGGCGTTGGTGCAGGATGAAAAAGGGCTCATGCGCATCCTCGCCAACGCCTTGCTCGAGGCCGATGACGCGATCGGTTGCTGCGAGCGGTGCGGCAGCATCACGCTCGCCGCGTGCAACCCGTGCGACCTCTGTACCCGCCCGCGCAAGGATGCAATCATTCTTTGCGTGGTCGAATCGCCCGGCGACATCATGAAGATCGAGGAGTCGGGCGGTTTCCAGGGCCGCTACCATGCGCTGATGGGCAGGATTTCCCCCATGCACGGCACCGGCGTGGCCGACCTGCGCGTGGGCAAGCTGCTCGAACGCATTGCGCAGGAGGGCATCGACGAGGTGTTCATCGCCTTGGGAACTGATGTGGAGAGCGACGCGACGTCGAGCTATTTGCGCGAGATCCTCGCCGTCCGGAATATCAAGGTTTCGCGCATTGCCTTTGGGTTGCCGACTGGCAGCGCGATCGAATATGCCGACGCCTCGACCCTCGCCCGGGCCATCAAAGGCAGGCAGGAGATGGGTTGACCCGGCTGCGTTCCCGGCCCCTGTCCGGATGGAAGCAAAAGCCCTGCAAGGGGATGTGAAAAAGTTGGTTTCGGAGGGTTGACAAGGGGCCGGATTATTGTAGCTTATGCGCCTCTTTTGAGAATTCCTGCGTGGCTCAATGGTAGAGTAGGTGGCTGTTAACCACTTGGTTGTTGGTTCGAATCCAACCGCAGGAGCCAATTTAAACCCTGTTATCGTCAATGATGGCAGGGTTTTTCTTTGTTTTGGGCTTTTTTATCCTTTCACTGACAACACCAGGTTTCGGGTGATATGAACAGATGATTTGCCAAAGAATTGATCTGGCGCATCTGCCTGCAACCATACACCTATTTTTTTTAAGAAATTTTCAAGACAAGGACTGTTGGAGCAGCGAGCCGAAGGCTTGCCATGCACTCGTTTCCGATGCTTTCGAAATGCCTTAGTTTGGAATCGACCCCTCCGCTTTTAAGATTTTGCACTACTACCATATCCGATTAGTTAATGTAATCCACAAAGCTAGGTTGTAAATGGAAAAACAACGGACAAAAGAAGTGGTCCGGAGATTCCAGATTACGAGTTAAATTGGGTTTGGCGCATGGCTCCCAACAGGAATGGATAGGAGCCATGAAAAGCAACGCAACGGTGCTAAACGATAACTCCAAAATCAGGATTTTCAACGGCCGAGTTCGCGGCGATGAGGTGCATCCCAACCTTTCGGGAACGTCCTGCCTATTTGGCTAGCAATTCCTCCAGCAGTTCGAAGATGCGCGGAAGGTCGCTTGCCGAGACGTCCGACAACCAGATTTGCTGGGGATGGATCATGATGTTCGGCCCGGATTCGCAGAGGCCCATGCACCCGGAATCGGAGACGCGCACCAACCCCTTCCAGCCGCGATCCTTCACGCCGCTCTTGAGGATTTCCTTCAATTCGGCGTTGTCGCCGTCGCCACAGGATTTGCGTTCGCCGCCGCGCGATTTGCAGCAGACGAAGAGGTGGGCCTTGTACGGGGTTTGGTTGGTTTTCATGCCGGTTCTCCAGTCACGGGACAGGCGACGAAGATGGCGGGAATGCGGGCGGAAGGGAAGCCAAATGGCGGGCATTTCCCCAATGGAAACCGGGGCCAAAGCGCATCGGGGCGGTTGACGCGGCCCGGTGCGCCCGCTAGATTGGCGCGAAACATGCGGTTGCGTCGCAGTTGCGGGTCGGGTATCCGCAGGAGAATCAGGCATGTTCGGTACGCGCAACGACGTGGAGCAGATCAAGACGCCGCATCCGCCTTCGGGGGTGGATGAGATGATTTTTTGTGTCTTCGACGAAAAACAGCGGTTGCACCACTCGTTCCGCGCGGCCAGCGGCGCGATGGTTGCGGAGGACGGATTCCAGCTGCTCAACGATCCCGCGCGGGCCTTTGAAAGCTGCATCCTGCGCGAGGCGGTGGTGTCGCACCGGCCGGTCACGGCCACCCTTTCGTTCGGCGAGGGACGCCGCAAATACCTCTTGGTCCTGCCCTATGAACGGAAGTGGGGCAAATGGCGCTACGCCTGCCTGCAAGTCACGCCCGGAACGCCCGATCCCAATCCCAACGGCGGCACACCGGTGGTTTGTGCGATGGCCGGCGAACGGGCCTGCCTGTTGATGGTGGATTCCAGCAACCAGATTCGCGCCGCCAGCTCGGTCGTTCCCCAGTCCTTCGGCTATACCTCCGAACAATTGGTCGGCATGCAGATGCGCAATCTTTTCTCCGAAATTGACCTGGGAATCGTCTCGGCCTGTTCGACCGATACGAACGAACCGATCCTGGGATGCGTCCTACATGGGCTGGGCGGCATAAAGCTGGAGGTGGAGGTACGCAAGTATTCGGTGCCCGACCACTACACGCTCTATGGCATCTGCGACATGACTCCGCCCAGGCAGGTCGAGGATGTTTCGCAGGTCGGCATGCGCGAACGCCGCCGGATCGGCCAGGATCTGCACGATTCGATCGGCCAGTTGCTGACCGGAATCAGCCTGCTCAGCCGCTCGCTGGCCAACAGCCTGGGGCGCGACGCCAATCCCGACGAGGCCGACGCCGCGCAGATTTCGGAACTGGCCGACGAGGCGAGCAACCAGATCCGGCAGATCTCGCGCGGATTGATGCCTTCGGAAATCGTCAACAACGGACTCTTCGCCTCGTTGCGCGAGCTGGCAAGGACGACCACGGCCAGCTGCGCGCTCGCATGCGAAGCCGTGATCGACGAGTCGCTTTCAGTTGGCGACCGCGCGGTCGAGACGCACTTGTACCGCATCGCGCAGGAGGCGGTGAACAATGCCGTCCGTCATGCCGGCGCCTCGCGCATCCAGATTGCGTTCTCCCGGTCCAACGGCATGCCGCAGCTGGAGGTGCAGGACAACGGGTCGTGGAAAGACACCAACGGCGGCATGGCCGGCATCGGCATGAAGACGATGGAATACCGGGCTTCCGCGATTGGCGGGCAGCTCAAGATAGGGTCGGGCGAACAGGGCGGCACACGCGTGGTATGCATGTTCGAGGCCGATGAACTGATGGCAACAAAGGCATAGGCAATGGCGAAACAGGAAAAAACCGACAAGGGACGCAAAAAGAAGGTCTACCTCGTCGACGACCATCCGATCGTGCGGCAGGGATTGCTCAAGCTCATCGAGCAGGAGGAGGGGTTGGAGGTCTGCGGCGAGGCCGGCTGCGTTCCCGACGCGCTGGCAGGAATCCGTGCGACCAATCCCGATGTGGTGCTGGTCGATATCTCCCTGGAGGATTCGAACGGGCTGGAACTCATCAAGACCATCGACGACCTTGGATTGCAGATCCCCACGCTGGTGCTCTCGATGCACGACGAGTCGCTCTACGCGGAGCATGCCCTGCGGGCGGGCGCCAGCGGCTACGTCATGAAGCAGGCGGCCTCGAACACCCTGATCCAAGCCATCGAAAAGGTGCTCGACGGCGAAATATATGTCAGCAAGACGATGGCTTCGCAGATGCTGAAGATGGCCTTCCGCAACGGGGGCGAAGAGACGCGTACCGGCACCGAAACACTGAGCTTGCGCGAGCTGGAGGTGTTCGAGCTGATCGGGCGGGGGAATTCGACGCGGGAAATCGCCGAACAGCTCCACCTGAGCGTCAAGACGATCGAAACCTACCGCTCGCACATCAAGGACAAGCTCCACCTGCGCAGTGGCACGGAACTGATGCAGCGCGCCATCCACTGGGTCGAAAACGAATCGCACCGCACGTCATGACGACGTGGGCTACCGCAGCTTCTTAACGACCCGGTAGAGTTCGGTGACGCCCCACGCCTGTGCGCCGCATCCGCGCTGGATATGCGGCGTGTCGCCATCGACGATTTCCGGCACATGGCGCAGGCAACCGCGGTTGATGACGTCGGACGCGCTGCCTAGGATCGCCAGCGCGGTGGCATGCGCCTTTTCGCCATGGACGAGCGCGAGCGCCTCGGCATAGGAGGGGAAGGGCCAGGTCCAGGCGGTGCCGTTGTGGTAGGCGGGTTTGCGGCGGGTGTCTTCGTCGCCGGTGTAGCGCCCCCAGTAGGGATGTACGGGATCGTTGAGCAGGTGGCCGTCGCGGTAGACCGGGGCGTGGTGCTGGACGGGTCGGTCGGCCAGGCTGCGGATCGCGCCGGGAACGAGCAACTGCTCGCAGGCGTCCAGGATGCTTTTACAGAGCGCTTCGTCGGTGACGGCACCAAGAGTGATCGCCAACAGCTGGTTGGAGCGGAGGGCGTCGTCCTTTTCGGCGAGGCGCGCGCCGGTGCCGGATGGCGCGGCAAGGTTGTCGGCCAGGTAGGTGAATCCGCCGGATTCGATGCGGTAGAGTTCGGTGATCGAGCCGCGCACCTGTTCGGCGAAGGTTTTCCATTCCGGCGCCTTGTCGATCCGGGAAAGCAGGTCGAGGGCGTAGTGCCAAAGGGCTTGGATTTCGATGGGGTAGCCTGCGCGCGGCGTGCCGGCGGGATAGTTGGTGTCCATCCAGGTGAAGTGCGACGGACTGAAAAGCAGCCCCGTATCCCAATCGAACGCGATGCCGTTTTCGGTGCCATTGATCAGGCCGGTTGCAAGCGAGACAAGCACCTCCTTCAACGTGCGCTCCCCGCAATCGGCCTTGAGCAGCTTGCGGTGGCCTTGGGCCTTCATCAATTCGTCGCAGGCGACGAAAAACCAGAGCGGGGCGTCGGAGGTTTCGCGGTTGCGGTCGTCGTCGCCGCGAATCATGTTGGGGATGGTTCCGTTGCGCTCGAATTTGGCAAACTGGAGCAGGACGTCCTGCGCCTCCTTGAACAGGCCGGCGGCGATGATGCCGCGCAGGCAGATGAGCGTGTCGCGGCCCCAGTCGAGGAACCAGGGATAGCCGGCGATCACGGTTTGGTATTGGTCGCG
>JBGSLE010000267.1:0-25055 GCA_041740875.1 Pontiella sp.
GGCCGGACCGGCATAAACGGCTTGAAGGGAGAGCAGCAGACCAAACAATGCCATGTCTCTTTTCATCGATGAAACTCCTTATACGAGGAATAGCCGCCTTCGTTGTAGCTGTCTACGGCAAAAACATGGTCGTGGCCGTACACTTTTCCGGGCGCAATCCCGTAGCAGCCCCGTCCGCCAGGCCCGACCTCCCAACCCGTCCCAAAATTGCGCTCTATTAAACTACGCCATAAGGTATTAAACCAAGTCCATAGTTCAATGGACAAACACGGGATCCGTCGAGCTGCTCTACATCCGGATATTTCACTTTACAGTCCACCGAGTCGACCCTAGCGTGGGCGGTTTGAAGACGGCCATTAGTATAATACCAGTAATGGGCAGCCGAGGAAGCCGTAGATGAACCATCGATTTCCCGTTATCGCTTCTGCACTGGCGTGCTGCATGTATGCGGCGCAGGCCGCCACGCCGCCTAACTTCATTTTTATCCTCTGCGATGACCTGGGGTACAACGACCTGGGATGCTACACCTACCCAAGCAAGGCCAATCCGGGGCCGCCGCCGCCCCCCGCCCCCACCAGCTATCATAATATTCCCGCGCCAAACTGCGCCTACGATGCCGCGCGCCCCGACCAAACGATCACCCCGCACATCGACCGGCTCGCCACGGAGGGCGTTCGGTTCAGGAACTTCCACACCAGTCCCGTCTGCTCGGCGTCGCGTGCATCGCTCTTGACCGGCTGCTATGCGCCGCGCGTCGGTATTGTGGGCGTATTGGCCTATGACGACACGAAAGGACTCAACACCGCCGAGGTCACCCTGCCCGAGCAGCTAAAAAATGCGGGCTATGCCACGGCCTGCATTGGCAAATGGCACCTTGGACACCACCCGCAGTTTCTCCCGACGCGGCAGGGATTCGATGAATTCTTCGGTCTGCCCTACAGCCACAACATGGCCAACCTCTGGCTCCACGAAAACGAAACCCCCGTCGAAAACATAAGTGGTGATGTGGCCAAGTTAACCCTTCTCACGCAGCAGTATACGACCCGGGCCCTCGACTTCATCGAACGGAACCAGTCGAAGCCCTTCTTACTCTATCTGGCGCATGGCATGCCGCACATTCCGACCTACGCCACGGCCGCGTTTGCCGGTGCCAGCGGCAAGGGGTCGTTTTATGACTCCGTGATGGAGATCGACTGGAGCGTCGGCCAAATCATGGCTAAATTGCAGGCGCTCCATCTGGACACCAACACGCTCGTGATCTTCACCTCCGACAACGGTCCGTGGCAATCCGCCGCCAACCTCGATTTCGCCGCGCGCGCCGTGGGTTCGGCCTATCCCTTGCGCGACGCCAAGACAACATCCTGGGAGGGCGGAGTGCGCGTTCCGTTCATCGCCCGCTGGGCGGGGAAAATTCCCGCCGGCAGCGCAACGGGAGCCATCGCCGGATTGGTCGATATCATGCCGACGCTGACGAAGCTGGCCAACAGTGCGCCACCGACCGATCGCGTCATCGATGGCGGCGATATCTGGCCGATCCTCTCCTCCCAACCCGGCGCGGTTTCGCCGCATAGCCGTTACTACATCTATGACGGAGCCGCACTGGAAGCGGTTCTCGACGGTGCCTGGAAATTGCGCGAGACCGGAGCGGCCTCCGATCTGTTCAACCTCGATCTCGACATCCAGGAACAGACCAACGTCAAAAGCGCCAATCTGGCCATCTATACCCAGCTAAGAGGCTACCAAACCACCTTTGCGGATGCCCTCAACGCCGCAAAACGCCCGGTTGGAGTCTATTCGGCGCAGGAAATCATCCTCTCGACCAACCAATTGGCTGTTCCCGACGGACACTCCGCATCTTTCCAAATCAAGCTCGCCCAGCAACCCTCCGCCAATACGACCGTAAACGTGGAGCGTTTTTCCGGATCATCCAGCTTTGCGATTTCGGGGCCAACGGCTTTCACCTTCACCACCAGCAACTGGAACACCTTTCAAACCGTAACCATTAGCTCCGCAACCAATTCAAACCCGCTCGTTCCCGGGGCCTCCTTCCGGTGTTCATCACCCTCCTTCCAGCCGGTTCGCAAGGTGTTTGCGAGTCCATCCGCCCCGGTCGTCGGCCTACCCACCATCAGTGCCGTTTCGAACCGCACCATCGAGAAAGGCAAAGCCACCCCGCTTATTCCGCTTGCGCTCAGCGATGAGGATACCGATGTCGCCTTGCTCACGCTGAGCGCCGCCACGTCCAACACCAACCTCGTCCCTGCCGGAAACATCGTTTTCGGCGGCTCCGGCTCGAACCGATCGGTTGTTGTTGCGCCTGCGGCAGGCAAGACCGGCTCCGCACAGATCACCCTGACGGTTCACGATGGCACCTTCTCGGCGAGCAGTAGCTTTGCGCTTACGGTTGTCGATTCGTCGAATGAGCCCTCGCTCGTCGGCCGCTGGACCTTCGACGATCAATCGCTCGCCAACACCGGATCATCCGGCTCGGCCCACGATGGAACGTTCATGGCCGGAGCAACTCCCGCCACGGCACCCTACTCGACCAACACCCGCTGGGGCGTCGGCTATGCGCTGGATGCCACCTCGCTCGCTTCCTTCATGCGGATCAACAACAGCGCCAGCGGGGATGCGAACTATGCGAACACCTTCGATGCCCCAAGCGCCTTCAGCATCTCGCTCTGGATCAAGCGTCCCGCCTCAGGCGAAGCGTGGGCCAGCTTTGCGCAAAAAACGGGAACGCCCGGAACAACCGAAACCGCCGGCTGGGTCATGCGGAAAAACGGAACCTCCGCAACGAATACGATCGCCCAGCTCTTCCACGCCCCCGCTCCCGTTGCCGCCGTCGCGGCCACCACCACCGTGAGCGATCAGGCGTGGCACCATTTGGTAATGACCTACGACGGCGCCACCCTGACGTATTACATCGACAGCGCACCCATCGGCTCCGTCGCGGACACCTTTGCCGCCAAGACCACCGCCGCGCTTTTGTTCGGCGCGCAAAACGGCTCGGGGCTGCGCTCGGCACAGGCCTACTATGACGACATCCGCTTCTATGATTCCGCATTGACCGCGTCGCAAATCGACGATCTCTTCAACAATGAGGAATTGTCGGCCGATCCCTATGAAAGCTGGACGGGAGCCTACGGACTTTCCGGCAGCAATGCCGCCTTCCAGGTAGATGTGGACGGCGACCGCCTCAGCAATCTCCAGGAATATGCGCTCGGCGGCGACCCGGCCTACGCAGCCGATACCGGCCATGCACCAACCAGCGGAACGATCGTTTCCAACGACACCCTCTGGTTCAACTATGTCCATCCCCAGCGCCGCGACGCCAACAGCGGCATCACCTATACCGTGCAGGTCAGCGACGCGCTCGCCGCCACGAATTGGACCACCGCCGGAATACAGTTCGCCGGAAGCGGTGTTCTCAACGACGATTTCGACCTCGTCACCAACCGCATCTCCGCCGAAATCAAGGATGAACAATTTATCCGCCTGCGCATCGAACCGACACCATAGCGGGCTTTTGCCCCAGTCCCGCTCCCGGATCACCTTCGCATGCCTCCCGAAGCAGCGATCAGAAACGTTTTCGCTTCTCTTGCGCGCAGGCGGTTTCATGCCTGCCAGATAGGTATTTGATATATACTAAACGGCTAGGCAACCGGCTGAATTTGGCTTACCAAATCAATTTACGTTGACATAGTTATACTAGAGTTATATCAATGGGCGATTAATTGCAGGAGTGCCTAGGGATGAGATTTGGATATTTCGACGATGCCGCGCGCGAGTATGTGATCACGGTACCGCAAACGCCGTTCCCGTGGATCAACTATTTGGGCAACGAGGAGTTTTTCGGGTTGGTTTCCAACACGGGCGGGGGCTACTGCTTCTACAAGGATGCCAAGTTCCGCCGCCTGACCCGCTATCGCTACAACAATGTGCCGATCGACACCGGCGGACGCTACTACTACATCAAGGATGGCGACACCGTCTGGAATCCGGGCTGGAAGCCGACGCAGACCGCGCTGGAGGCCTACGAATGCCGCCACGGCTTAAGCTATTCCAAATTTTCCGGCACCAAAAACGGCGTTAAAGCCGAGCTAACCTGCTTCGTGCCGCTGGGCGTGAACGCCGAAATCCATAAGCTGGTGCTCACCAATGGCGCGGCGGAACCAAAAAGCCTCAAGCTTTTCTCCTTTACCGAGTGGTGCCTTTGGAATGGCCAGACCGACATGGAAAACTTCCAGCGCAACCTCTCGACGGGCGAGGTCGAGATTGACGGCTCGGTGCTCTACCATAAGACCGAATACAAGGAGCGCCGCGACCACTACGCCTTTTTCTCGGTCAACGCGCCGATCGATGGCTTCGACACCGACCGCGAAACCTTCATCGGCCTCTACAATGGTTTTGGCAATCCGCAGGTGGTCGCCGACGGGCAGCCGCGCAATTCGGTCGCGCACGGCTGGTCGCCGATTGCGTCGCACTATCTTGAAATCACGCTGGCTCCCGGTGAAACGCGCGAACTGGTCTTCGTGCTGGGCTACATCGAAAACGCCGATGCCGAAAAGTGGGAATCGAAGGGCGTCATCAACAAAACCAAGGCCAAAACACTGATCGCGCAGTTTGACACGGTTGGCAAGGTCGATGCCGCGCTGGCGGAGTTAGCGGTGTACTGGGATCGCTTGCTCGGCGCCTACCAGGTTTCGAGCGGCGACGAAAAACTCGACCGGATGGTCAACATCTGGAACCCGTACCAATGCATGGTGACCTTCAACATGTCGCGCTCGGCCTCCTTCTTCGAGTCGGGCATTGGGCGAGGCATGGGCTTCCGCGATTCGAACCAGGATTTGATCGGCTTCGTCCACCAAGTTCCGGAACGCGCCAAGCAGCGCATCCTCGACATCGCCGCCACGCAGTTCGAGGACGGCTCGGCCTACCACCAGTACCAGCCGCTCACCAAGCGCGGCAACGCCGACATTGGCGGCAACTTTAACGACGACCCGCTCTGGCTGATCCTCTCCGTCACCGCCTATATCAAGGAGACGGGCGACTGGAGCATCCTCGATGAGACCGTGCCATACGACAACGACGCCACGAAGGCGACCAGCCTGTTCGAGCATTTGACCCGTTCGTTCAACTTTACCGTCAACCACCTCGGCCCGCACGGCCTGCCGCTGATCGGCCGCGCCGACTGGAACGACTGCCTCAACCTCAACTGTTTTTCGACCAACCCGAACGAACCGTTCCAGACCACGGAAAACAAGACAGGCGGCACGGCGGAGTCGCTGATGATCGCCGGTCAGTTTGTGCTCTATGGCCGCGAATATATCCGCCTCTGCGAGCTGCGCGGTCTCAAAACCGAAGCGGCGCAACACCACGTCGGAGCGATGGTGGCGGCGGTGAAAAAACACGGCTGGGACGGCGAATGGTTCCTGCGCGCCTACGACTTTTTCGGCCAGAAGGTCGGTAGCCACGAGAACGACGAGGGGAAAATCTTCATCGAGTCGCAGGGCTTCTGCACGATGGCCGAAATCGGCCAGGAAGAAGGATTCTGCGAAAAGGCGCTCGATTCTGTCGCCGAACGGCTGGCGTGCGAACACGGCATTGTGCTGAACAATCCGGCCTTCACGAAATATGTTTTGGAGTACGGCGAAATCTCGACCTATCCGGCGGGCTACAAGGAAAACGCCGGCATCTTCTGCCACAACAATCCGTGGGTCATCATCGGCGAAACCAAGCTCGGGCGCGGCGACCGCGCGTTCGACTACTGGAAGCGGATCGCCCCCGCCTACCGCGAGGAGATTTCCGACCTGCACAAGATGGAGCCCTACGTCTATTCGCAGATGATCGCGGGCAAAGACGCCTTCAAGCCGGGCGAGGCCAAAAATTCCTGGCTGACCGGTACGGCGGCGTGGAATTGGGCCGCCATTTCGCAGCATATCCTCGGCATCCAGCCCGACTATGACGGCCTGGTGGTCGATCCCTGCATTCCGCCGGAATGGAAGGAATTCACCATCCTGCGCCGCTTCCGTGGCACAGACTACCGCATCACCGTCAGGAATCCGGACGGCGTCTGCAAGGGGGTAAAACAGCTGGTCGTCGATGGCGAAATCGTGAATGGAAACGTCGTTCCGTTACTGAGCTCTGTGCGTGTACATGAAGTAGCCGTGGTGCTGGGATAATCAACATGGGCGAAAAAATCACCTTCGGGGAGCGGTTCGGCTACGGGCTGGGCGATTTGGCCTCCAACCTGTTTTGGATGCAGTTCGTCTGGTTCCTGGGCTATTTCTATACGGATGTGTTCGGCCTCGCCCCGGCGGTGCTGGCGACCATGATCCTGGCGGTGCGGATTTGGGACAGCATCAACGATCCGATCGTCGGCATCATCGCCGACCGCACAAATTCGCGCTGGGGCAAGTTTCGTCCCTACCTGCTCTGGGGCGCGCTGCCGTTCGCCATCTTCGGTTCGCTGACCTTCACGACGCCCAACCTTTCGCCCGGCGGCAAGCTGATCTACGCCTATGCCACCTACGGCACGATGGTGCTCGCTTATACCATCGTCAACATTCCCTACTCCTCGCTGATGGGCGTCGTATCGCCCGATCCCTCGGTGCGCACCAAGTTTTCGCAGATGCGCTTCATCATGGCCTTCACCGGCGGATTGATTGTGCAGGCGACGACGCTGCCGCTGGTGCAGGGCTTCGGCACCACGGCTCAGGGAGTCGTCACGGCTGGGTTAACGGATTCGTCGGTCGTGATCACCGAACGCGGGAATGGATCGAGCCGGCTGGAGGTTTCCGCGCTCGCCCCGACCTACCAAACGCCCGGATTTGTTCAGCGGCTTGGCATTCAATTCGGGCTTGTCGATGAGACGCTCCTGGGAAAAACCACGCAGAAGAAGAGCCTCCAGATCAATACGCCGGACTATTTTGAAAAGGCGGGGCTCGCCGTAAACGGCGCCGGCGGAACCTTTGAAACCATCGGCTACCTGCCGTCCGGATTCGGCACCATGGAATTCCCGTTCTCAACCATTTTTCCCGAAACCAACCTTGCGGAAACCGCCATCGAAGTCCGGGTGATCAACGAGCAAAAGGGCTTCCAATCCACCATGACCCTTTTCGGCGTAGTGGCCGCGCTGCTCTTCGTCGTCACCTTCGCCACCACCCGCGAGCGCGTCCAGCCCTCCGCCCAGCAAAAAACCACGCTGGGCCGCGACCTGCTCGACCTCGTGACCAACCGCCCGTGGCTGATCCTTTTTGCGCTCGGGATCATCACCCTGTTCCATGTCTGCCTGCGCAACGGCGCGATCATCTACTGGTGCAAGTACAACCTCGGCAACGCGTCGATCGGCCCGCTCTTCATGCTGGCGGGAACACTGGCCAATCTGGTCTCGATCTTCCTCGTCGGCGGGCTCGAAAAACTGTGCGGTAAAAAATGGGGCTACGCACTCTGCATGCTCGGAACCCTGATCCTCTCCGCGCTCTTCTACCTCGTTCCCGAATCCAACACCGGGCTGCTGCTGGCGGTACACGTCCTCATCAACCTAAGCTTCGGCCCCACCGCCGCGCTGGTGTGGGCGATGTACACCGACGCCGCCGACTACGGCGAATGGAAGAACGGCCGCCGCGCCACCGGCCTCGTGATGTCGGCCTGCACCATGGCGCAAAAATTTGGCTACACCTTCGGCGGCGCGCTCGGCATGGCGATCCTCTCCTATGTCGGCTACCAGGCCAACGCCGACCAGACCCCGCAGGCGCTGGAAGGAATCAAGGGCATGGTCAGCTGGATCGCCGCAATCCCCTGCCTGGTTGGCTTTGGCCTGATCCTCCTGTACCCCTTGACCGAGATTCAGCTCAAGACCATCGAAACCGATCTGACCGCCCGCCGGGCGACTGGAGCAACCGATGTTCGCTAAGGCCCCGCCCCCCGTCGCCGCCGAAGACCGCGTGCCGTTCATGAAAAAGCTGGCCTACGCGCTCGGCGGGCCGGTCGACATCTTCAGCGTCTGGATCCTGGTGAGCATCGCCTATCCCTTCTTCAACATGGAGCTGAAGATGCGGCCGCTCTATGTCTCGATCATCCTCATGGCCCTGCGCCTGTGGGATAGCGTCAGCGATCCGGTCATGGGCTGCATCTCCGACAACTTCCGCTCGAAATGGGGCCGCCGCCGCCCGTTCATCTTCGTCGGCGCGATCCTCGCCGGCCTTACCTACCCGCTCATCTGGTGGTTCCCTTCCTCCTTCAGCCAGGAGCAGGTGATGATCTGGGTGATCGGCTTCGGCATCCTCTTCTACACCTGCTTCACCGTCTGGGCGATGCCCTACCAAAGCCTGCTGATGGAGATGACGCCGGACTACCACGAGCGCACGCGCGTCACCGAAATCCGCGGCTATTTCCAGACGCTCGCCGGCTTCGTCAACGGTTGGGTCTGGTGGATCACCCTGCGGCCCGTCTTCGCCAACCCGGAAACCGGCGTGGCCAGCACCGTCAACGGCATGCGCTACATCAGCCTGGCGATCGGCGCGCTGATCATCGTCCTGGGCGTCATCCCCGCGCTGTTCGTGAAGGAGCGCTACTACGAAAGCGCGCTGACCCGCAACCAGGAAAAGATCGGCCTCTTCAGGAGCCTGCGCGAAACCCTGACCAACCGCGCGTTCATGGTGCTCTGCCTCTTCACCGTCTTCTTCCTGCTCGGCACCTCGATCTTCGACAGCTACGGCCGCTACGTCGGCACCTATTTCGTGCTGGGCGGCGACTGGGACAAAAGCTCGGCCTTTTCGGGCTACGGCACGGTGGTCTACACCCTCTTCAGCCTCTCGTTCATCCCCATCTTCCGCTGGCTCTCCGAGCGCATCGGCAAAAACAAATGCCTTGCCCTCTCCGTCGCCATGGTGCTCGTTTCCGCCGCCACTACCTGGTGGACCTTCACACCAACCTATCCCTACCTGATGCTGCTCAACACCATCTTCATCGGTGCGGGCTACGCCGGGCTCTGGCTGATGATTCCGTCGATGCAGATCGACGTCGTCGATTTCGACGAACTCAAGACCGGCTCGCGGCGCGAAGGCAGCTTCGCCTCGATCTTTTCGTGGGTGCTCAAACTGAGCTTCTGCATCGGCTTCCTGATCTCCGGCCCGCTGCTGGAGACCACCGGCTTCGATGCCTCGCTCGACGGCGCGCAGCCGGAGGCGGTGCTGCGCAACATGCGCATCGGCTACATCGCCATCCCGGTGATTGCCCTGGTGGCGGCTCTTGTTTTGTTAAAATTTTTCCCCATCACGCCCGAAAAGGCGGCGGAGGTCCGCGCGCAGCTGGAGGCGCGGCGAGGTAAAGTTTAAATAATGACGAGTGACGATAGAGACGTGAAGGGAAGTCACGATTCACGGCTCACTCATCACGCAGGAGGAACGACGATGAAATACGGATATTTTGACGACGCAACACGCGAGTATGTGATCACCAACCCGAAGACGCCGGTCAAGTGGATCAACTATGTCGGCACGCTGGCCTTCGGCGGGATCGTCGACCACACCGGCGGCTCGATCATCTGCCGCCGCGACCCGGCGCTGAACCGGATCGTCAAATACACGCCCCAGCAGCCGAGCTCCGAATTCAAGGGCGAAACGCTCTATCTGCGCATCAAGCAGGAAAATGGCTACAAAATCTTCTCGCCCTTTTTCGTGCCGACGCTCGATCGCTACGACCGCTACGAATGCCACGTCGGCCTCGGCTACCAGCGCATCGTTTCGGAATTTTACGGCCTCCGCACCGAGGTCACCATCTTCGTGCCCACCGGCGCGAACGTCGTGCTGCGCGACATCCGCATCACCAACCTGCGCGCCGAACCGGTGGACGTGGACGCCATTCCGGTTGTCGAGTTTTCGCACTTCGATGCGCTCAAGCAATACACCAACGCCGACTGGGTTCCCCAGACGATGACGGTCGATGCCGAAACCGTCGGCGGCATCGTGCTGCTGCGACACTACGCCTTCATGAAAAGGGACTACGAAAACAACTTTTTCACCACGAATGGGCCGGTCGATTCCTTCCAGACCGACCGCAAGCTGTTCCTCGGCGACAACGAATACGGCACCTGGGCCAACCCGCTCGAACTGCAAAACGAACACCTCTCGAACCACGAAGCCCGGCGTGGCGACACCATCGCGGCCTTGCTGCACACGCTCGGCGAAATCAAGCCCGGCGCAACCAAGCGCTTCGTCACCCAGCTCGGCCAGGACGAGCCCGCCAAGATCCACGCAACGATCCAAAAATATCGCTCGTTCGCGGCGGTCGATGCCGCCTTCGCCCAGCTCGGCGCGTTCTGGGACGATTTCCTCGCGAAGATGGAAGTGGAGACGCCCGACGCCGCGTTCAACTCGATGGTCAACATACACAATCCGCGCCAGTGCCACACGACGCTCAACTGGTCGCGCTACCTTTCGCTCTACCAGCTCGGCCTCGGCAGCGCGCGCGGCATCGGCTTCCGCGACAGCTCGCAGGATGTGATGGGCGTGCTCGCCGGCGTTCCCGACGAGGCGAAAAAGCTGATGCGCAAACTGCTCAGCGTCCAGCTCCCGAACGGCTCGGCCATGCACCAGTTTTACCCGCTCACCATGGAGGCCAACGAAGGCGACTCGCGCGAAGAGGAAGGGGCAAAAAAATGGTATGGCGACGACCACCTCTGGATCGTCCTGGCCGTCTGCGCCTACCTCAAGGAGACGGGCGACTATGCCTTCCTGGGCGAGGAGATCGCCTTCTACGACAAAAAGCTTCCGCTCGCGGAGCGTTCACATAATTCGGTGCTCGACCACCTGGTCCGCGCGCTGGAATACACCAAGCGCCACACCGGCCGCCACGGGCTGCCGTTGCTCGGCTTTGCCGACTGGAACGACACCGTCAACCTCCACGGCGACGCCGAAAGCGTCTTCATCGCCAACCTCTACGGCGTCGCCCTCAACGAAATGACCGAGCTGATGGAGTTCCTCGACTACGGCGAGGCCGCCGCCCAATACCGCGCCGACCATGCGCACATGAAGAAGATCGTCAACGAAACCTGCTGGGACGGCGAATGGTATGTCCGCTATTTCGAAGCCAACGGCGAACCGCTCGGCTCGCACAAAAACAGCCAAGGGAAAATCTACACCAACGCGCAGTCCTGGACGGTCCTCTCCGGCTTCGCCACGCCCAAGCGCGCCAAGCAGGCGCTCGACTCGATCAACGAAAAGCTCAACACCGCCTGCGGCATCAAGCTCAGCTGGCCCGGCTTCAACGGTTTCGATCCTACAAAGGGCGGCGTCACCACCTATCCGCCCGGCGCGAAGGAAAACGGCGGCATTTTCCTCCACGCCAACCCGTGGGCGATGATCGCCGAAACCCAGATCGGCAACGGCGACCGCGCCTACCAATATTACAACCAGATCAATCCCGCCGCGCAGAACGACCGCATCGATACCTTCGAGTGCGAGCCCTACTGCTATCCGCAAAACATACTCGGCGACGAACACCCGCAGTTCGGCCTGGCGCGCAACAGCTGGCTGTCGGGCACCTCGTCGTGGACCTACCAGGCGGCGACGAAATTCATCCTCGGCATCCGTCCGCGCCACGACGGGCTGGAAATAGACCCGTGCATTCCCCGGCGATGGGACGGATTCACGGCGGTGCGCCAGTTCCGTGGCGCGACCTACCGCATCGAGGTTCAGAATCCGCAACACGTCGCGAAGGGCGTGTCATCGGTGGTGTTCGATGGCGAGGAGATCGAAGGCAACGTGCTTCCGCTGCCGCGCGGCGGCGTGGAATATTCGGTGCTGGTTGTGATGGGCGGCGCGCAGGACACTCCGCATGCTGCGTCGGCAAAAGAAGCGGCGTTGGCGCAACACTAGGCGGGGGCCATGGATAAACGGATACTAGGCGCATGGTTGATGAAGGGGCTGGCCGCGCAGGCCGCCGTGCTCTCGATCGATCCCGGCACGGTCGTCCGCGAAGCCGACCGCCACCGTTTCCTCGGAACCAACGCCGGGCTGTGGCACGAGGCGCGCCAGCTCTTCGATGCGGACGTTCAATTTTACCTGCGCGCCCTCAACCCCGCCTTCATCCGCATCCCCGGCGGATCGTGGTCGGACGAATATGTCTGGAACGGCAACGGCGCCTGGGACGGCAACACCTTCGACCTCTCCAAGCTCGTCGCTGGCGAATGGCAGATCGACTGGTCGGGCTACGCGCCCGGCTTCCACCTCAAGGCGCCGGGCCAACCTGACGAGTGGCATGGCAACGTCGATGTCTATGCGCTGCACGAATTCGCCAAGGACAAGGGGGCGCATGCGATCGTCACCGTCAACGTCGGTTCCGGAACCCCAGAGATGGCGGCGGAGTGGGTGCGCTGGGCCAATGTGAAGATGGGCTACGGCGTGAAATATTGGGAGGTCGGCAACGAACTCGAAGGCAGCTGGGAGATGGGCAATACCCAGCCCGACGGCTCGAAGATGACCGGCGAAACCTACGCCCGTAAATTCATCGAATTCGCCACGGCGATGAAGGCGGTCGATCCGTCGATCAAGGTGGGCGGACCAACCGCCGCCAACACGCGCGCCGTCTTTATGGAAGATCTGCTGCGCCTCGCGGGCGACCATGTCGATTTTATCTCGTTCCACACCTATCCGGTCGAGCGCCACCTCGCCTCGGATCGCGAAATTCTCGATCAGGCTCTTTCACTGCGCGAGCCGCTGGCGCGGTATCGCGGACTGATCGAAAAGTATCAACCGAAGCGCAAGGATCAGATCGAACTGGCGATCACCGAGTGGAACTCCAAGGTGCTCGAAGACCGCACCACCGGCGACCTGCTGAACGGTTTGTGGAGCGCGATCTTCGTCGGCGAAATGTTCCGCGAAGGCGTCTCGTTCGCCACGCAGTGGGATTTGCTGACCACGACGCCGGAGGGCGGCCACGGCCTCTTCCATTTTTCCAAAAACTGCCTGCCGAAAAGCCAATACTGGGGGCTCTACCTCTGGAGCCAATTCATGGGCGACCAGCTCGTCGCCTCCGAGCTGACGGGCAATCCGAACGCCTATGCGGTCGTCACCCGCGACGCGGAGCGACTCTATGTGCTGGTGGCCAATGTTTCGCGCGCAGAATCCGCCATCCTCGAACTCGATCTTGAGGGCACCGCGCTGGCGGCGGAGGGACGGATGGCGACGCTCTCGCACCGCGAATATTTCTGGGATCCTTACCGGCATGAACCGAAGTGGAGCCGCAAGCCTCTCGTCGAATCGTTCGCGATTGGAAAAACGCTGGAGATTCCGCCCTACAGCGCGCGGGTCTTCGAGCTTCCGCTCAAGGGCTTCAAGCCACGTCCGGGCATGGCGGTCGAAAACGCCGCCATCCAGCCGCTGGCCATTTTGCTCCCCGAAACCGCCCCCGCCGACCAACCGGTGGAAGGCTGGATTTTCCTGCAAAACGATCCGGCCGATCCCAAGGTTGGGAAATCCTTCGACTCGGCCACCCTTTCGATCCGCGGCCCGGCCCGAACCGATGTCGCGACGGTGCAACTCACCGAAGCCGCCGGACGTTTTTTCCTGCATCCGTCCGGCCCTGGAACGGCGACGGTTCGCGCCGAAGCCAACGGCGTGGTGGTGGAACGCAGCGTCGTGCTGGAAAAGACCGAAGAGCGTACCGAAATCGTCTGGCAGTTTGAGGATGCGCCGGAAAACTGGTCGGCGAAGAGCTCCTATGAACTGATGGCCGACGATGCGGTGCGGCCCAACCAGCAGGTTGCGGCGATCGTGCTCAAGGCCGCGCTGCCCAACGAAGGCAACGATCTGCTGGCCCTCTTTTCGCCCTTGCCGGATGCCGTGCCGAAAACGCGTATCACGGGCGTCGTGCTCGACGTGGGCGTCTCGGCCGATTTTAAGTGCGCGGACAAGGACGTCGGGGTGCGGATCGTCTTGCAGAGCGAGATGGACCATTGGATCGAACTCGGCTCCTTGCGGTTGGAGGAGGTGCGCGGCGGGTGGAAGACGCTGGCGCTAAAGCTGCCCGACCCCCGATTTATTCCGGCCATGGGCAAGACCTACGCCCTGTGCATCCAGCTGTATCAAAACGACGCAGCCAAGGTGTCGGTTTCGGGCCGGATCTATCTGGATAACGTGGGCTTTATTTTAAGGTAACCGCGTCACGGATGAGCCGCGAGGCGTGGTCTGAAAACCTCACGTCTCTCGTTTCAATCGTCACGCAAACAGGAGAGAGCGATGAGATGGTTGAGATTGTTGTGCTTGTTGATGGTGGCCCATGCAGGGGCGGAAAAACCAAACATTGTCTTTTTCATCACCGACGACATGCAGCCGCAACACTTTGCCTTCCTGCCCGGCGCGGAGCGCAAGGTGCTGACCCCGAACATTGAGCGGTTGGCCAAGGAGGGCGTGGTGATGCTCAACCAATACACCGTCTCGCCGCTTTGCACCCCCAGCCGTTTCAGCGTGCTCTCCGGCCGCCACCCGAGCCGCGCCGAAAACCCCTTCTTCCAGCAGGCGACCGAAAAGAACGGCGGCCAGACCTACGTCGAGTTCAATACGCACCTGCTCGACAACCCTTCCTCCCTGCCGCGCCTGCTCAAGCGCGCGGGCTACATGACCGGCTTCGTTGGCAAAAACCATGTGATCGAGACGGAGGGGGTTAAACGCTTCCCCGACATCGACGCCTCCGCGCGCGATCCGCAAAACGCCGCGCAGCTCAAGGCGAACCACGATCAGGTCTGCCAGGCGATCCGCGAAGTCGGCTTCGACTACGCCGACCGCATCTACCACAACAACCCCGACTTCCTCGGCCTGCACGAGGTCGCCGTCCACAACATGGACTGGATCACCGCAGGCGGCCTGGACTTCATCGACCGCTACCACGACCGCCGCGAGCCGTTTTTCCTCTATTTCGCCACCACCCTGCCGCACGGCCCGACCGAGGCCAAGCGCGCGTGGAACGCCAATCCCCTGCTCTCGGCGGTCGGCTACCTCGACCGTGCGCCGAAGGTCCAGCCCGCCCGCGCCACCATTCCCGAACGCATCAAGGCCGCCGGACTCAAGCCGACCGACGACGCCTGCAACATTCTCTGGGTCGACGACGCGCTCGGCGCGCTGGTCAAGAAACTGGCGGAAACCGGCGAACTCGACAATACCATCATCTTTTTCTTCAACGACCAGTGGATGGAATCGAAGGGCACCGTCTACCAAGGCGGCGTACACACGCCGAGCATCGTCTGGCGCAAGGGCGGCTTTCCCGTCGGCGCCACCTGCGACGCCTTGGTGAACAGCACCGATTTCGCCCCGACCCTCCTCGACGCCGCCGGCGCCAGCTACACCGATGCCGGATTCAACGGCGAGAGCTTCTGGCCCTACCTCATGGGCGCAAAGCAGCACGACGGGCGCGTGCTCTATTTTGAACTCGGCTACGGGCGCGGCGTGCTGAAGCGCAACTGGAAGCTGGTCTCCGTCCGCTATCCCGAGGCCGTCGCCAACATGTCGCTGGAAGAGCGCACGCGGGTGCTCGAAACGTGGAACGCCGAGCGCCGCCGCAAACACATGCGCATCGTGACCGACGATCCGACCAAGCCCTTCAGCCACCTGACGCCGATCCCCGGCGGCGGCGACGCCGAATCCGGCTCTACCGGCACCGCCCACTATCCCGGCTACTACGACCCCGACCAGCTCTACGATATTTCCAAAGACCCCGGCGAACAGCGCAACCTCGCCAACGATCCCGAATACCTCGACAAACTCGAAGAGATGCGCCGCGAACTGCGCGCTGTGCTCGACACCCTGCCCGGCCGATTCCCGCTCTAGAATGAAGTGGTAAGTATAAACTATTAAGTTTTTAGTATTGAGCTTTAAGAATGGCGGGGCGGCGTTCGCGCGGCAACGTGGCTTCGTTTGTCATCGATTGCCGCATGCGCCATAGATATAGATGATAGATATAGGCGATGCTTTAAGGGACTCCTGTCGACGGAAGTCGCCGAAGGAAAGGCCGCCGCCGGGTCGAAAATACAGGCAATATCATTGCAATTTAAAATCCCAATCCTCTCATCCACCGCAGCGGGCAAAAAAAAGCTACAAGCCCATTGACATTGATATATCATCGTTATATATAAAAACGATCACTGGTAGGCACACCGTATCGTGTCTTGTGGGCGCGGTTGCCGCAAGAGGTAGAGAAAAACAACGACGAGGTCCGAAATGAAAATCATAACAGCAATCTTTGCGGCAGCGGCTCTGTGCGTTGCCAGCGCTTCGGCGCAAGAGGTGGTCGATGCGTGGCACTACACGGGTGTGCCGGATGGTACGTTGCTGAATGCGGCCGTGGCGGGATGCGCCAGTACGGGTACCGTGGGAGGCGTGAAGTGGGGAACCAAAACCTGGGCGGCGGTCTACAACCAGGCCCAGCGCTGGAAAGCCAACCATGAAGCCGACGCATTTACACTGGCGAACCCCTCCAAGTACGACAGTGCCACGAGCGGCAAGTTCCAGCTTGAATACGAGCTGGTCTCCGCCGATTTCACGGCCACGGCCGCGCTGACCAATGGCCAGGCCGACCTGGAGTTCCACCTTCGCCAAACGACCGGATCAACAAAGGACATGGGGGCCCGCATCCGCTTTGATGGGCGCGACAACGTTCAGCAAATCGTCGGGGGCGTGACCAATTTCGTCAACCGGAACGAGTTCCAGCTGATGGTGGTCGACCAATTAACAGGGGGCGCGGGCGGCGTGACCCGCAGCATGGTCAAAACGATCGCCACCGGCAGCACGATCAGCAACCTGAAGATCCGCCAGGTCTACGATCTGGACAATGCCGGCACCTTCGGTTCGTTCGAGGTCTTCTACAAGCTCGGAGCCGCTCCGGAAGTGGCGGCCTATACCGGAACCGTCTGGTCGGCCTTCGTCGTTGACTCCTATCGGTCGTTGTTCAGTGGCAACTTAGCCAAGACCTGGGCACTGAACGACACGGCCTACATCGACAATATCATCTATACCAAGCTGACTGATCCCGTACCGCCGCCGGCCTACACGCTCATCGACCTGTGGAACTACAACGGGCTCGCCAACGGCAGCGGGCTGTCTTTGGCGAAAAGCACCGGTTATGTGGGCAACGTCTCTTTCGTGAACGCCGACATGTGCGTCGTCTCCAACAACATGCTGCTCTTCAAGCATGACAGCCTGACGAACTCTCAGGAAAGCGTTTTCCGGCAGGCTCCGCTTTCCGCCTATGCGGCAGCAACCACCGGCATCTACGAATTGGCATGGGATTATGTGGCGGCCGACTTCGCCAATTCCGATGCGGTGGATGGCACGGGCAACGTCGGCATGACGGTCCGGAGCTTATCAGCGGCGACCAACTCGATGGGCTTCAAGCTGCGGTTCAACGGAAACGACTTCACGCTGCAAATGGAAGATGCCAATAGCGCCTACGCGACGAAAGCCACCTTCGCAGGCAGCACGATCAGCAACCTGAGCGTCCGCATGGTCATGAACCTCGACAATGCCGGCGCGGCGGGTTCCGCCGTTCTGCTCTACTCGCTCGATGGGGGCGACGAGGTCTTTGCCTCCACCGACGGCGTGGTGCATCCCGGCTTTAAGCTGACTGAATACCGCATGGTTTCGCAGAGCATCAACGGCGGCAACAGCTGGGCGCTGGGCGACACGGTTTGGACCGACAACCTGCGGTTTGAAAAGGTGGCCTCCATGCCGGTAACCCCGACGCCCTCGAGCTTGTTTGCCGATTGGGCGACCGCGGCAAGCCTCGGCAGCGCGACCAACCTGACCGACAACCCCGACGCCGACGCGCTCAACAACCTGGGCGAGTACGCCTTCAACGGCGATCCGGCCGACGACTCCGACCTCGGCTATGTCCCGTTCGGCACAAAGGTCAACGTGGGCGGCACCAACTACATCGACTACGTCTACATCCGCCGCAAGGACAACGCCAAGCGCGGCCTGAGCTACACGCTCAAGCTCAACGACGATCTCGTCTATGGCAGCTGGACCAACAACACCAGCCTCTATACGAACATCGGGGCGGCGGACCTGCCGGGCGGCGAGTTCCGCGCCGTCACCAACCGCGTGATCATGGATGCCGGCAAGCGGTTCATCCGCACCGACGTCACCTTCACTCCATAGCAAAGGCGCAGACGCGCCCTGAATCGAAAAGCCCCGGTTAACTCCGGGGCTTTTTTAAGGCGGGGCGCGAAAGCATCTAGCTGTTCCAATCAACACCAGAATGTCCACTGACCTGAAGTATACGCAATATGCTGATATATTGATATTTACGTATAGTGTATTCGTGTGGTTCGTGGATCATCTCCGTTTTTAGGATAATAAAAGCGCTCCCATCGGGCACGGCTAAACCAGAAGAGGCGATATGAAAACGAGGACAACGGGCTTTGGAGGGATCGCCTTGGCGGTGGCATTGGTTTTGGCAGGAGTCGCGGCCCGGGCGGGAACGCTCACCCCCGCCGAAGTGGCGCAAATCGAATCGGCGCTGGGCATTACGCTCTCGGCGCAGGAGAAGGCGGATTTGGGCGCCATCGTGAAACCCGACAGCACTCCGGCGTGGCGCGCGGCGGCGGAGGCGCGTATCCAAAGCCACCGCAAGGCCGACCTACAGATCCAGGTCGAGGATGCCAACGGCAATCCCGTGCCCAACGCGCAGGTGGCGGTCAAGCTCCGGAAGAACTCCTTCAAGTTTGGCGGCGTCTGCAATGTGGAGGATTTAACCGATGCGACCGGAAACCTCGCGGGTGCCGGACAGTCCACCGACTACTGGAAGAGGGTAACAACCAACCTCTTCAACGCGGTCGGTGCCGGCAACGCGTTCAAACCAAAAATCACCAGCCAGCACCAGTACCTGCCCGGCTTCATTAACTGGGCGAACAGCAACAACCTCTCGGTGCGCGGCCACCTGTTGATGTGGCCGGGCGGCGGCTCCGTATCGGATTTGACGGGCGGCACGCCGGGCGTCGACTATGGGGGCCATCTTTCGACCGCCAGCACCTCCGCCTACGCCCACTACAACGTGCTGGGCGCCGTGCAAACCTATGCCGCCAGCGCGCGCGGGCCAGCCGACAAGGCGGCGCTCAAGACGGTGGTCGATGCCGAAATCGCCGAATGGGCCGGACGGTGGAACGTCTACGAATGGGATGTGATCAACGAAACGATCGGCAACACGCTGCTGCAAGAGATCCTCGGCTACGACCAGATGGCGGCATGGTTCCAGATTGCCGCAGCCAACAAGGTGAATCCAGGTGCCGGTCTGCTGATCAACGAATTCCAGATCATTTCCGCCACCCACACGGATGGGGGCAGCGCCTACAACTCGCGCAAAGCGACCTATATGAACCGGATCAACCGGGTGGTTTCCGATGGCGGACCGATCACCGGCATCGGATTCCAAAGCCGCTTCATTTATGGCCATATCGCCCCCGCCACGGTCTACAGCCGCCTCGACGACTTCGCCACCGCCTATCCCAACTTTACCCTCGCGGGCACCGAGTTCGAGATGAGCAATAAATCCGGCTACAACTATACCGAATACGAACGCGCCCAGATGACCGAGGAAATCCTCACCACCTATTTCAGCCACGATCAGGTTACCGGGCTCAACGCATGGAATTTCATGAGCTCGGACGCGGTCAACCCCACCCAGATGGCGTGGTACAACGGCTCCGTCAAGCTCAACGGCCTCGCCTGGTACTACCTCCACCGCATCCGCTATAACACCGACACCAACGCCACCTCCGGCATCGACGGCTCCGCGACCATCAACGGCTTCAAGGGCGACTACGACCTCACCGTCACCTACAACGGCAACGACTATCCAACCACCATAACGCTTGCGAGCAACCAGACCGCCGTTGTCACGCTCGGCGATGTGGTGCTCGATCCCGGCCCCGTTCCAGAACCCGTCTGGGTGCCGCTCGAGCAGTGGGACTATGCAGGGCTGGCGGACGGCTCGCCGCTTTCGGATGGATTAAGCGCAACAGGCTCCGGCCTGTCCTGGCCCGACAAGGCGCCCTTCGGCACCGTTTCCAACCAGATGCAGCGGTGGGAGGCGACGGGCGAGGCCAACGAATCCGCCTTCGCCAACATCGCCACCAACCCGTATGCCAATGCGACGTCCGGAATCTACCAGGTCAGCTACGACGTGGCCGCAGCCGATTTCGCCCATACGGAGGCGTTTGGCGGGAAGGCCCAGTTCGGCTACGGCATCCGCGACGATTCGCAGGCCGCAATCGCCGACAAGAACGGCGTGGTCCTGGTGCGCTACGAAGATACCGGCGGCGTCAATAAATTCCGCCTGAGCGTCAGCGCCGGCACAACGATCCAGCAGGACATCGCCAGTGGCAGCTCGATCTCTAACCTGCATGTCCGGGCGGTGTACGACCTCGACCGTGCCGGCACGCCCGGCTCGTTCATCGGCTATTTTCGCATCGGCACCGGCCCCGAAACCGCCGTGACCAATACGCTCGCTTCCGGCTTCGTCCTGCAAAGCCTGCGCCAGCACATCCAGGCCCTCAACGGCGGCAACCTCTGGCAGCCCGGAGATACGGTGACGATCGACAACATTGTCTTTGCCGAGCGCCAGCTGGCCGTCACTCCAGGATCCTATTATGCGTATTGGTCCGCATCGTATCCATCGCTCGGTACCGCCACGAACCTGCTCGACAATCCCGACAGCGACGCGCTCAACAACCTAGGCGAGTACGCCTTCGGCGGCGATCCGGCCAATGAGCTGGATGTGGGGTACGTCCCGTTCGGGGTAACGGCCAGCGATGGCGGCACCAACTACATCGACTACGTCTACATCCGCCGCAAGGACAACTCCCAGCGCGGCCTGAGCTACGTCCTCAAGCTCAACGACGACCTCGTCCATGGCAGATGGACCAACAACACCAGCCTTTACACGAACATCGGGGCGGCGGACCTGCCGGGCGGCGAGTTCCGCGCCATTACCAACCGCGTGATCATGGATGCCGGTAAGCGGTTCATCCGCACCGACGTCACCTTCACCCCGTAGCCAACGGCCAAACCAGTTGCAGGCAACAAAAAAACAAGTGAGAAAAGGAGAATGACATGAAGAAAACACATGCAGTACTCGTGGTATCGGCATTTGTCGGCATGGCCACGCAAGCGGTAGTGATCGAGCATTGGGATATGAATGGGAACGGGCTGTGGCAGAATTCGCTGACCTCGGGCCTGAATCTTGGAGCGCATTATGGCAGCAACAGCCACGCGGTTGTCCAGACGGCGAATGACGGCACGTTCCTCTACTCCCCAATCACGGGAACAGGGTTTGGCGCGAAAACGGCGTTGACCGCCCCCATTGACCTAACAGCGGGTGTCGTCACGCTATCCATGGCGTTTACCTCCATCAATTGGTCGGGAACATCCACAGCCAACAACAACATTGGCTTGCGGCTTTATGAAAGCGACGCGGCCGACGCCGAGTACATCGGAATCCAATTCTTTGATAACACCGACCGGATTCGGGTGCGCATGGATAATTCGACGGCAATGGGCGGACAGAGCGCAGCCTTTGGGCGCTATGGCGCCGATCTAACGGCCAACGGAACGTACAATGCGGTCGTGGAGATTGATTATTCGAACAATCAGATCCGCCTCTCAGGAGCCTGGGACTGGAATCCTGCCGGCCCGGCCGTGCTAACCAACACGGTTAATTTCGCGACGGCATCCTTTACCACCCTGGCCAATTTCCAGACGCGGTATGCAAACTGGAGCGCCGGCGACACGATGGTGGTGGACGACATCATGATCTCCCAGATCCCCGAACCGGCCACGATGGGCCTGATCTCCTTCTTCGGGGCGGCCAGCCTGTTTATCCGGCGGCATTTCATGCTGTAGCATCGCAACGGGTTTTCCCGCAGGAAAGGCCGGTCGCCGCAAGGGGACCGGCCTTTTCTTTGCCTAGGTGTTCCAATCAAAAACAGAATGATATATATCTTTCCACCGCGATCAGGCGTGGTACTATAACAGTGGTTCGCGGGATCCTGCCGCGACGAGTTGGCCAGCAACCCCTTTTTGGAGCCGGAACAATGAAGGTTTTGAATACCACCCCGCACAAATACCAGGAAATCTGCGACAACATCCTCGACCGCATCGAGAGCGGCGAGCTGGTGCCGGGAACGCGCCTGCCGGGGGTGCGCGCGCTGGGCGAGCAGTATGGCTGCAACTACCACACCGTCCGCCACGCCTTCGAAACCCTCGCGGAGCAGGGCTACCTCGAACTCAAGCGCGGCAGCGGCACCTTCATCACCGAACGGGCGACCGATTACCGCAAGCGCAAGGTCGCCGCCGACAAGGTGCTGAAAACCTCCGACAAGATCGGCGTCCTGCTGCCGCTCAAACAGTGGGGCCACTATGTCACCAGCCTGATCGACCAGCTGCACCACTCGGCCGAGGAACTGAAGATCAAGCTCAACATCCGCACCGTCACCCAGATCGACATCTCGTCCGCCGCCCTCGCCCGCGAATTCCTCGAACAGGGTTGCTGCTCGATCATCCTGCCCTGGCTCGGCGAGGACCAGAACCCCGCCGACCTGCACGACTTTGTCCGCGCCAGCGAACTGCCCGTGGTGCTGGCCAATCCGGTACATGGCCTGGAAGCCTGCTGCTACCGCGACCCGCGGGTCGACCTGGACACCTACCACACCGGCACCTACCTGCAATGCCGCTACTTCCAGCAGCTCGGCTTCTCCCATATCGCCCTGCTCGGTCCGGACGACGTGGCGGGCGCCGAATATTTCCAACGCAAGCTGCTCCAGTACAGCCGCTGGTGCGACCGCGAGGATTTCCCCAACCTCATTGGCATGGTGGATCGCACGGGGCGCGACTACAAACGCCTCATCAAGCGCTGGGAACCGTTGCGCGGCGACATCGCCGTCATTGCCTACCACGATGAAATGGCGCTGGAGTTCATGGCCGCCTGCCAGGAAAAAGGGTTTTCCATCCCGGCCGATTTCGCCCTTCTCGGCCACAACAACAACCCCGTCGGCCTGCGCTCGAACCCACCGCTTAGCACCATGCTCTGCCCCTTCGACTTCATTGCCGAGGGATTGCTCTGCCACGCGCTCTCGCTGAGCCGGGGCGAATCCGCCCAGCTCAGCGTCCGCGAACCCCAGGCCTTCTACATCCGCGAATCGTGCGGCGGCCGCCAGCGGCTGGGCAACAAGGTCGACGACATGGTCGCCAACCTGCTCAAGGAGTTTTTCGCCCAATAACCCCCGCAACGTATCCAATCCATATTAAACACAAAGGCACGAGGATCACGAAGCTTGGTGTTCTTGGTGCCTTGAGCGTAGCGGATGTTGAAAATCCGCATGGTATTATTATCAGTCCTCTTCCTGCTTTCTCGAAAAGTTTCATCTCTCGCCCGCTGCGCTCAAGTCGCAAAGACGCCGAGATTCTCGTGTTGCCTTGCGCCTTCGCGCCTTTGCGAGAGCCTGCTCTGGCTGTGGAACGGTGCGGCAAAATCGGGTTGACAATTGATATTCTACTGTTATATATAAGTTATAAATAAGACCCTTCCACTGGGCACGGTTAAACCAGAAGAGGCGCTATGAAAACGAGGACAACGGGCTTTGGCGGGATCGCCTTGGCGGCGGCATTGGTATTGGCAGGGGTTTCGGCCCGGGCGGGAACGCTCACCCCCACCGAAGTGGCACAGATCGAATCGGCGCTGGGCATCACGCTCTCGGCGCAGGAGAAGGCGGACTTGGGCGCCATCGTGAAACCCGACAGCACTCCGGCGTGGCGCACGGCGGCGGAGGCGCGCATCCAAACCCACCGCAAGGCCGACCTGCAGGTCCAGGTCGAGGATGCCAACGGCAATCCCGTGCCCAACGCGCAGGTGGCGGTCAAACTCAAACGCAACGCCTTCAATTTCGGCGGCATCCTGACCCTCAAGGATTTGACGGACGAGGATGGCAACCTGCAAATATCCACGGCGCGCTACCGCGACCTGTTCAGGGCCCTGTACAATAGCGCCGGGCTCGACAACGGCTTCAAGCCCAAGCAGCGAGCGGGGAACGAGGCTCTGATTCCCGGATTCCTGCAATGGGCGCAAACCAATGCGATTCCGGTGCGCGGACACCTGCTGATTTGGCCGGGCACGCCCAGCAGCAACCATCTTCCGGAAGAGCTGCCCGACACGCCGACCTCCTATTCGATCTTGTCGAAAGTCCAGGCGGTGGAAGCGGCACTGACTAACGGCTCCTCCCAAGCCACAATCGATGCGCTCAAAGCCGATCTCCGGCAGGAGATCAACTACATGATCGGCGACTGGGCTTCGAAGTGGAACGTCTACGAGTGGGACGTCATCAACGAAACGCTCTCCAACTACCGCGTGCAGAATCTGCTGGGCGACGTGGAGATGGCCGAATGGTTCAAGATCGCCGCAAGCAATGCCGTCGATCCCAACTGCCAACTGATGATCAACGAATACCAGATCATCTCGGCTCGCTCCGCAAGCCTCGACCCCGGGAACTACAGCTCCCGTAAAACCGCCTACATGGCCAACATCGACTTCATTCTCGCCAACGGCGGCCGCATCGACCGCATCGGCTTTCAAAACCGCATCAAGTTCGAGGTGCCGAACCCACTGGACTGGTATAACCGGCTCAACGATTTCTCCACCAAGTATGGCCTGCCCATGGTCGGGACCGAGTTCGAGGTCAGGGACACCGATCCGCCCACCTCGACCTATTACCCCTACAACTATACCGAAGAAGAACGGGCCCAGATCACCGAGTCGTTGCTAACCACCTACTACAGCCACCCGCTGGCCGCCGGACTCAACGCGTGGACCTACATGAAGAACGTCCCCTATTCGATGTGCAACTACGACGGCTCCGTCAAGCTCAACGGCCTCGCCTGGTACTACCTCCACCGCATCCGCTACAACACCGACACCAACGCCACCTCCGGCATCGACGGCTCCGCGACCATCAACGGCTTCAAGGGCGACTACGACCTCACCGTCACCTACAACGGCAACGACTATCC
>JBGSLE010000268.1:0-2673 GCA_041740875.1 Pontiella sp.
TGGTGGGCGTGGCGTTCGGGCTGGCGCTCGGGAAGCTGGAGGCGTTCGAGGCGGTGCGCGGCAACCTGGCGGCGCAGGCGCTGATCATCTTCGGCTTCACCTACTGCGTCTGGGGCGTCCACCGCGCACTCAAGAACAAGCCGCACAGCCATGCCCACCTGCACGAGGAAGGTACGGAGCACGACCACGGCCACGCCCATTCGCACGATCATGCGCACCCGCACGGAAACGCGAAACGCAACATTACGCCCTGGGTGCTCTTCACCATTTTTGTGCTCGGACCGTGCGAGCCGCTGATCCCGCTGATCATGTATCCCGCCGCGCAGCACAGCATCGCAGGCGTCTTGCTGGTGACGGGCATTTTCGCGCTGGCCACGATCGGAACCATGCTGGCGGTGGTGCTCGTTTCGGCGTGGGGAATCGGTTTCGTCCGGCTCGGTTCGGTCGAACGCTTCAGCCACGCGCTGGCCGGCGCGGCCATCTGCTTCTCGGGGCTCGCGATCCAATTCCTCGGGCTGTAGCCACGAAAAAACCCGGACCGCCGAAGCAGTCCGGATTAAAATGGAGCGAGCGAAGAGATTCGAACTCTCGACATCTACCTTGGCAAGGTAGAGCTCTACCACTGAGCTACGCTCGCGCTTTTTTCCCGTCCATTGCCCGCCTGCTCCCAGGCTGCGGCGCGCCACCCTTTTTCTCCTGCAACGCAGGAAAGTGGCGGAGAGGGGGGGATTCGAACCCCCGGTACGCTTATGACGTACACACGCTTTCCAAGCGTGCTCTTTAAACCACTCAGACACCTCTCCGGTGTAAACGAGTCGGGAAAGCTACACACTCGCCCCCCGGAAATCAACCGGGTTCTTGGCCGTTTTTCGCGTCCGCGCAACCCGCTATTGATACGGCATTCAAATAAACCTACGCCATGCTTGACCCCCGTTGCGCAAATGTGGTTTTTCGTGCCTCCATGAAAGGGACGCGCACATTCTTGGTTGGCTTGTACCTTCTGATGATGGTGCTGCTGCCGCTTGCCCACCTTGGCGTTCCGGCGCTCGATGCCGCCCCGAAGCCCCACTCCGCCTGTTGCGACCACGGTGCCCCGCAGGAATCCCCTTCCGGCGAACCATCCCGCCATGACCACGACTCCGAGCACTGCCCGCTGTGCCAATTGCTTTTGCTTCCGGGCAACACCTGCGACACAGCCGTCGGTTTGATCGTTGGGTATGTGCAGTTGCCGGTTTTCCAACGCATCGTAAATCTCCATGGCGCGGCCACGCCCCCCGCCGAGCAGGCGCGCGCCCCTCCGTGCTTGACTGTGTAGCCCCCAGCCTAGCCGCCATCCGGCGGAAAAACACAGTCGAACATTCCATACGGAGATTCCAATGAACCGCGTTTTTATCCCCGCCCTTGCAGCGGCGGGAATTGTCCTTGCTGCAAACGCCAACGAAGAACCCGCCAGCGCCGACCACCAAACCGAACACGCGCTGGACGCCATCAACCCCGCCCTCTCGGTCGTCATCGACGGCCTCTACTACCACGAAAACTCGAAGGAGGGCATGGGCCACCTCAAGGAGGAGATGTCTGGGTTTGGCCATGCCCACGGTGATGGACACGACCACGGCATGGAAAACGGCTTCAACCTGCGTCACCTCGAAATACAGCTTTCGGCCGAAATGGAGGACTATTTCCGGGCCACCGCAATCGCGGCCATCGACGAAGAAGGCGCCGAACTCGAGGTGGCCGAGGTCGAAACCACCGGCCTGCCCTGGGGCTTCCAGGCCAAGGCGGGCAAGTTTTTCAGCGACTTTGGCCGCATCAACGCGCAACACCCGCACCAGTGGGATTTTGCCGACCAGCCGCTGATCTACGAACTGACGCTCGGCGAACACGGATTGAACGAAAAAGGCGTGCAGCTTTCGTGGCGCGCCCCGACCCCGTACCCCCTGCGCTTCGGCGCGGAGGTTTTGCAGGGAGAAAACGAGAAGATGTATGCCCAGCAGGAGGCCGACGAACTGCCGGAAAACGACGGCCCGCGCCTCGGGGTCGGCTGGGTCAAGTTTTCGCCGTTGCAGTCGGAGCGGCACGCGCTCGAATTCGGGCTCTTCGGCGCATCCGGCAGCCACCAGGAAATCCACGAGGAAGGCGTGGCGACCAACTTTTACGATGGCCTCAACTGGTTCGCCGGCGGCGATGCGACCTACACGTACAGGTCGGGCAAGGACCATGGCCAAGGCGACGCCACCGTGCAGGCGGAATATTTCTACCGCGGCAAGGAGCTGGATCTGCAATCGGCGGCAGGCCAGCTCGAAGCGCGGCAGGACGGCTACTATGTCCAGGGCACCTACGGAATCCTGCCGCGCTGGCGCACCGGTCTGCGCTGGGAGCAGGTTGGGCTAACCAACGAGGAGCAGGAACCCGGCGAGGAAACGGCCACCTACGGCGACAGTTGGCGCGCATCGGCCATGGTCGACTTCACCCCGTCCGCGTTTGCCCGCATCCGCTTCCAAGCCAGCAACGGCGACTACGAAACGGCAGACGGAATGGAAAACGTCTGGGAGGCCTTTGTTCAACTCACCGTCACGTTCGGCGCGCACCGCCATGCCGACGGCACCGCGTGCAGCGGGCACCATTAGGCAAAGTGCGCCGTCAGCGCGGCCTGCACCGGCGCCGGCACGAACT
>JBGSLE010000269.1:0-2006 GCA_041740875.1 Pontiella sp.
ATGCCTTGGATGTAGCGACGGATATGCTCCAATCCGCCCACTGCCAAGACACGGCCTGCCGGGCGGGCGGGGTATTGAATGGTTGGAACCTGCCGGAATCCGGTTTCATTCATGCTGACGCGGAACAGCCGGAAGTCGCGACCTTCGATGTGTGTGCTGTCGGATACGCCATAATTCAGTGGCAGGGCGGGGGATGACCGCAGGCCGGGTGGCGCGTAGGCTGCGCCGTTGGCGGCGGATTTGAGGCCGCTCTTGCCGTCATTTAGCGCGATTTCGGTGATGGAGCCGACCGATCCAAAACGGGACGCGATGGCAAAGGATTGGCTGGTCATTTTGTCGTTGAAGAGACCGACGAGGTATTCGCCTGCCCGCGGCCGGGTCACGATGTAGTGGAGATTGGGGTTCCCAACGGAGAACAGCGTCTTTTTGAGGGCTTCGCTGTCGAGGATGCGTTTGGCATGGTTGAGCAGCTTGTAGGGGAGGTTCGTGACCAATTGGCCGCTTTGCCAGCTGGCCGCGGCGGGCGCGACGAGGGCGGTCTTGTTGATCCCGTAATCGCTGAGCACCAAGACAAGCCCGTTCATGCATTCAACGATGAGCGGCCGGCCGCCGACGGTGGCGAGCACGTTCATGGACAAGGCGCCCGCATCCAGGTCGCCCCGGAGTTGCTGCAGTGAGAAGTCGGACGATTCGGTGATGGTTTGGGTGCCATAGGCGATGGGTGTGCCGGAGGCGATGGAGATCGGATTGCCTGCGAACCATTCGGGGAACATGCTGCGCGCGGCTTGGCCGAACAAGACCACGCGCCCCTGGTTTTCGGCGATGTGCCCCAAAAGCTTTTCCCTGACCAGGCTGGGCGATGCCGGAGGCACGCCGCCCCACACCAGCAAACCATAACGGGAAAGGGTCTCCTTGCGTACGTCGCTGAGGAGGAAGTCGATGCTGTTGCCATAGGGTGTGGGAATGAGGGCATCGTCTTCGCCCATCGCAGTCTCGTAAACCCGCTCGCATTGCAGGTAGCGGGGGTAGAAAAAGTCACGGAGTCCATGTTGTTGGTGGTCGCCCAAGGCGTAGGGGGCGTCGCCTACGATTAAAAAATCGATCCCGCCGGTGGCTTTGAGATAGGGCGGATTCCATGTGTTGGAGAATTCGCTGATGATGGCGATCGGGGTTTGAACCGGGCCGGTCGGGCCGAAACCATCGATGAATTGGGCCGCTTTCGCGGTGAAGGAGCCTAACGGGGAGGGGAAATCGGATGCCACGGAAGTGATGAATTCCCCCGCCTCCCAGTTAAAACTGCGGGCGCCGCTCAGCCAGGAAAGATAGAGGATCTGCCGGCTGAGGGCGTAGCTTTTGTGATAGTTGGGGCCGAACGTGCCGACCTTGATGGTGTAGATGGGAGCCGCACCGCCGAGCACCTCGGGAATGTTTGCCACGTCCAGCAAGGTCTGGCCGGAAAACTGGACACCAAAGGGGTGGGGATACTGTCGGGCCGCGGAACGGGCGGACGCCAGGCACGGGGTGATGTTGGCGGTTCCCCGGTAGAAAAGTTGCGCCGAACTCAGGCTCATGGCGCGTTGCTGGGCTACATATTGAACGCTCCAGTCCTGATTGTGCTGTTGCAGCAAGTAAGGAACCGAGGCGCGTTTGAGGTTGGATTCGGTAAAGTCGAAATAGGCGGATGGGAACACCATGCCTCCGGGGCCGATGGGGTAGCGACCATAGTAGTGGGCGTAAAGCCAGGCAAAGTCCCCATCGACTTCCGCCGTTTGTCCGCCCCCGAAAATGACATTCGGATAGTGGCTGTCGAAGGACTGTATGGACGGCAAGTCGTAGGCGCGCGCGCGTTCGTCGTCCTCGGCGGTGCGGTTGATTTTCCCAATCTCGGCAAAATGAATCACCGGGATGGTGGGCGTATCCACGATGGTGTTTTGGATGCCCGCTGCGGGCGGGTATGCGGTGGATTTGCTTTGGAACATGTAATTCATGTAATCAACACCCAGCGA
>JBGSLE010000270.1:0-6289 GCA_041740875.1 Pontiella sp.
ATGCGCAGCAATCCGCCAATGGCCGCCTTGGTGAGGAAGCGCTTGTTGGCGTCGCCGTGGATGCCGTGGGCGATTTCGTGGGCCAGCACGAAGGCGATGGCGTCCACGTCTTCGCCGCAGAGGTCGAACAGCGATTCAGAGCAATAGATGAAACCGCCGGGAAGGGCGAGGGCGTTGGCCGCGCCGGAGCGGTCGAGCTTGAAGCCGAAGGTGCGTTCCTTGTTGGTCAGGACGGCCGCCAGCCGGTGCGCGATGTCCGCCAGCCGGTTGTTTTCAACGGCGGATACCTGCCCTTCGTAGACCTGCGCCAGCAGGCAGCCGAGCTGGTATTCGGCGGCGATCCGTTCGGATTCGCTGCCGGTCAGCGACTTCATGATCCAGTCCGCCTTGAGGAAGAGCGGCGCGGCCTTGCGGCCGAGGAGGTAGGCCATGCTCTTCATCGGGCGGCCTTGCTCCGCAGGAGCTTGCGGCCTCGCAGTTCGAAGGCGATGCGGTCGAAAAGCGGCGCGAGCAGGTTGCCGAGCAGGACGGCGTAGACGATGGCTTCGGTGTAGTAGGTGAATTCGCGGATCAGCGCGTTGGCCGTTCCGATGACGAAGCCGCACGCCACTTTTCCGCTTTTGGACATCGGGGTCGAAACCGGGTCGGAGACGATGAAGACGGCGCTGAAAACCGTCGCGGCGGAAAAAAGGTTGAAGAGCGGCGCATTGCCGCAGAGGGCGGTGGCGAGGGAGAAGGAGAGGAGGAAGGCGAGGGGGGCGCGCCAGGCCAGGATGCCTTTCCAGCAGAGAATCCCGCCCAGCAGCAGAAGGACGATCGGAAAGGTTTCGCCGGGGCTGCCGGGAACGAGTGCGAAGAGCTCTTCCCAGGTGCCGTCGATTTTCCCGAAGAGCAGCTCCGGCCAAGCGAGCATGAAGTTTTCGGAGCGGTAGAGTTCCTGCGGCGTGGCGCAGGAGACGACATCGGCGGTCGACGTACCCCAGGCGACGACGTGGGCGGGATACACCAGCATCAGGAAGAGCCGCCCCGCCATGGCGGCGTTTAGCCGCAGCGGGAGGCCGGTAAACGGAAGCTTGACGATCCAGACCGCGAGCAGGATCGCAAACAGCATCGGCAGGAACGGCAAGGAGGGCGGGACGCTGGCGGCGAGGATGGCGGCGGTCAGTCCCGACCCCATGCAGACGAGGCGGCGTTGCCGCTTGACCACTAGGACGTAGAGGGTTTCCGCCAGCATGCCGAGCAGCGCATAGCCCGCCAGGCGGAAGGCGAAGGGGGAATGGTAGAGGATGCTGTAAATGATCGAAGGAACCATCAGCGCGGCCAGCGTCCAGGCCGCCATGGTGGAGGAGCGGCAACCGATCCGGAGGAAGGGGCTGGCTATGGGCATTTTTTCGCCTCCACCAAGCGTTGGACCAGCGGAATGTCCGACGGGCAGACCGCCGAGCAGACGCCGCAGAGGAAGCATTCGTCCAGTTGCGCCTGGAACGCCGCCGAAGCGGTTTTGCCTTTTTGGCTGCGCTCGACGAGCGAGTAGGGATGCAACCCGAGCGGGCAGGCGGTGTTGCAGGCGCCGCAGCGGATGCAGGGGCGCTCCTGCCGCCAGACCGCGTCGCGCGGCAGCACCACGAGCGACGTGGTGGTTTTTTCAACCGGGTCTTCGGGCTGGGCTTCGTGGCCCATCATCAGGCCTGCGGCGGCAAGAATGTGGATGCAGGGATCGTAGGGCAGGCGGTAGGCGTCGAGCACTTCGCGGATGGAGAGTCCGACGGGCGCGATGATGTTTTTGTAGAACCGCGCCGACGGCATGGCCAGGGAGAGCGGGCGCTCGACCACGGGGATGCCGTCGACAAGGGCCCGGCCAACGGCGCGGAGCGAGACGACGTTTTGGACGAGATAGCCGAGCTGGTAGGCCCGGACGCCGGGGGGCGGGCGGGTTCCGGCGAGCTTTTCCATGATCAGCTTTTCGGCCCCGGCGGGGTAGCGGGCGGGGAAGGGGACGATGCCGTATCCGGGATAGCGATCGCGCAGTTCGCCCAGTCGCCGGTCGTCGCCCTTGGTGGCGATCAGGATGGTCTTCGCGCCGACGGCCTTGGCGCAGGCGTTGGCGCCGGCGATGACCCACGGCGCCTCGTGCAGCAGCACGGACTGGTCGATCCGGATGCCCGGTTCGCATTCGACGGCGTTGACGACCAGCGTGTGCGCGCCGGCGCAGGCCCGTATTTTGGCGGAGGCCGGGAAGCCGCTGCCGCCCATGCCGACGAGGCCGATCTCGTCGAGGAAATCCGGAAACGTGGCCGGATCGATTTCGTCGATCCCCGGGAATGTCCGCTCGGCGGTCGCGAAGGGGTTTTCCAGCGGGAGGTCGTGGGGCAGGTCGGCCCAGTCGATGTTGATGCGACGCAGCATGGGGCTATTTCCCGGCGGCGGGCCAGGCGGGCTTGCTTTCCATTTCCAGGGCGATGCGGCGCGCCATGTAGTTGAGGTAGCCGGAGGTCTTGATGCCGTAGCGGGTGGCGCCGGAGAGCCCGTCGACCGCCGATTTTTCGGCATGGGGATCGAACGGGACGTTCTTGAACTGTTCCAGCACCGCGATCACCTGCTGGCGGTCCTTGGCATCCTTGATCTTGTCGATGTCCGGGAATCGCGCCTCGCGCAGGACGAAACCGCCGTCGGTTTTTTCGACCACCACCACGCCGGTGATGGGCTTGAAGGATTCAATTTCGCGGTGGGCGAGCCCGACCTTGGGATTCCCCTGCGGGTCGTAGCCGAGGTACATGCTGTCGATGGTGCGGGAGTAGGGCGTTTCGGATGCGCGGACCTCCAGCCCGGCCATCGCCTCGACCAGGAAGTTGTC
Organism: Pontiella sp.; assembly: GCA_041740875.1. GTDB lineage: Bacteria > Verrucomicrobiota > Kiritimatiellia > Kiritimatiellales > Pontiellaceae > Pontiella. Next base: position 2,855 of record JBGSLE010000270.1, read on the forward strand.
GATGCCGCCAGCTGCGGCGGATGCCGCCACCGCCAGCCACGCACCCAGGAATATGCCGCAAAATCGCATCGTTTCGCTCCGCATTAAAAAACGCCGCACGATACGGGTTACGGACGGGGCAAGGCAAGTGAATACGCCCCGCCGGGCGGCGTGCGGGAGCTTCTACGGGGCATGGTTTTACGGGAAAAAGCCGTGCAAGGTGGTTGACGCCTTTCGGGCGGTTGGATAGTGTTCGCGCTCATTTTAACCAGAAACGGATGTTTCTAACCAAAAGGAAAGGTGCAAGTCATGGCAACAAAAATTGGTATCAACGGTTTCGGCCGTATCGGGCGCATGGTATTCCGCGCCGCCGTCGAGCGCAAAGACATCGAAGTGGTCGGCATCAACGACCTGCTCGAAGTCGACTACTTGGCCTACATGCTGAAGTATGACTCCGTACACGGCCAGTTCAAGGGTTCGGTCGAAGTCAAGGACGGCAAGCTCGTCGTCAACGGCAAGGCGATCCGCATCACCGCCGAAAAGGATCCGTCCAACCTGAAGTGGGGCGATGTCGGCGCCGAAGTCGTCGTCGAATCCACCGGCTTCTTCCTCACCAAGGAGACCGCCCAGAAGCACATCGACGCCGGCGCGAAGAAGGTTATCCTCTCCGCCCCCTCCAAGGACGACACCCCCATGTTCGTCTGCGGCGTCAACACCGACAGCTATGCCGGCCAGACGATCGTCTCCAACGCCTCCTGCACCACCAACTGCCTCGCCCCGGTCGCCAAGGTCCTCAACGACACCTTCGGCATCAAGCGCGGCCTGATGACCACCGTCCACGCCGCCACCGCCACCCAGAAGACGGTTGACGGCCCCTCCTCCAAGGATTGGCGCGGCGGACGCGGCATCCTGGAAAACATCATCCCCTCCTCGACCGGTGCCGCCAAGGCCGTCGGCGTGGTTATTCCTGCGCTCAAGGGCAAGCTCACCGGCATGGCCTTCCGCGTGCCCACCTCCGACGTATCGGTGGTCGACCTGACCTGCGAACTGGTCAAGGACGCCTCCTACGAAGAGATCTGCGCGGCGATGAAGGCAGCCTCCGAAGGTTCCCTCAAGGGCATCCTCGGCTACACCGAGGATTCGGTGGTCTCGACGGACTTCCGCCACGAAGAACGCACCTCGATCTTCGATGCCAAGGCCGGCATCCAGCTCGACAAGACCTTCGTCAAGGTCGTCGCCTGGTACGACAACGAGTGGGGCTATTCCTGCAAGGTGCTCGACCTCGTCAAGATCATCGCCGGCTAGTTCCGACCCTGATCGCGATACAAAAAGCGTCCCGTCCGCGGGGCGCTTTTTTGTTTATTGTTTGTTTAGCTCCACGCCCGTTTGCGGCATAACCACAGCCATGAAACGTGCGATACTCGATGCGGTGATCCAGGCGCTGGAAGCGGAGCTGGCCCGCCAGCAAAACGCCAACGCCGAATCGGCCAGCAGCGCCATGCAAAGCGCGTACCGCGCCGAATCGCAACGGGATACCTCCGGGATCGAGGCCTCCTACCTCGCGCACGGCTACGCGGCGCACTGCCGGGCGCTCGCCCGGAACATCGAGGAACTCCGCACGGTGGAGGCCGAGGATTTCACCGGCCAGGAGATCGATATCGGCGCCCTGGTGGAGGTGAGGATGGGGGGCGAGACCGACCGCTATCTTTTGCTGGCGTACGGGGGCGGCACCGAAGTGGTGGTCGACGGGCAAACGGTCACCGTCATCACGCCCGAATCCCCCCTTGGCAAGGCTCTCGTGGGCAACGTCGAGGCCGGGGATTTCTCCATCCGCCCCGGCTTGCGGGGCATCATCATGGAGGTCCGCTGAAGGTCGGGCCGATCTGTTTCCATGGTTGGGCTTGCCTATTTGCGCGGAGCGCGGCAGTTTTTCGGGCATGCAAGGAATCACCCAGATGAAGCGGCTCTTCACGGTCTCCACCAAGCGAGGGCTGCCGCCGGGAACCATGGTCTACACCGGACCGCGCACGGACGAGCCGCTGCGGATCACGGCCTTCGACTACAATGCCGATGCGTTTACCGAAAAGGGGAATGCAACCATCGAGGAGTGCGCGACGTTCAAGGAGACGTCGGCGGTCTCCTGGATCAACATTGATGGGCTCAACGATGTTTCGGTGGTTGAAAAAGTCGGTACCTTGTTCGGAATCCATCCGCTGGTGCTCGAAGACATCCTGCACACCAACCAGCGCCCGAAGCTCGAAGACCACGGGGACTATCTCTACCTGGTGGTCCGCATGCTCTATACGACGAACGGCCACGCCGAGGTGCAGTCCGAGCAGGTGAGCTTCATCCTGACCGAAAACTGCCTGATCACCTTCCAGGAGCGCGCGGGCGATGTCTTCGACTGCATCCGCGAGCGCATACGCAACAACCATGGACGCGTGCGCAAGATGGGGGCGGATTACCTGCTCTATGCGCTGATGGACTCGATCGTCGACAACTATTTCCTGATCATGGAAACCATCGGCGAGAAGATCGAGGGCATCGAGCAGTCCCTGATGCAGAGCCCGGATGCGATCCTGCTGAACCGGCTCTACGCCATGAAGCGCGAACTGCTCTACATCCGCAAGTCGGTCTGGCCCCTGCGCGAGGCCGTCGGCGGGTTGGAACGCGGGGAGTCCCCCCTGCTGAAAAAGAAAACGGCGGCCTACCTTCGCGACCTCTACGACCACACGATCCAGGTGATCGACACCGTCGAAATCTTCCGCGACATGCTCAGCGGCGTGCAGGACCTCTATCTTTCCAGCATGGGGCACCGGACCAACCAGGTGATGCAGGTGCTCACCATCATCGCCACCATCTTCATTCCGCTCACCTTCGTGGCGGGGATCTACGGCATGAATTTCGACTACATGCCCGAGCTGCACTGGAAACATGGCTATCTCTTCGCCTGGGGCGTCATGATCCTGGTTTTCCTCGGCATGCTCGTCTTCTTCCGCAGCAAGAAATGGTTCTAGGGCATGGCGGGGAGACCTCAGCATAACGGAGCCGCCGGCACCCCGCTTCGCGAAATCGCGGCGCTTTTTCTGCGTTTGGGCGCAACAGCGTTCGGTGGGCCCGCCGCCCACATCGCCATGATGCACGACGAAGTCGTCGTCCGGCGCAAGTGGCTCGCGGACGAGGAGTTCATCGACCTCATCGGTGCGACCAACCTCATCCCCGGCACCAACTCGACCGAGCTGGCGATCCATCTGGGCTATTTGCGCGGCGGGTGGAAGGGGCTGGTGGTGGCGGGCTGCTGCTTCATCCTGCCGGCCATGCTCATCGTGCTGGCGCTGGCGGTCGCCTATGTCGGGTATGGCCACATTCCCGCCGCGCAGGACCTGCTCTACGGAGTGAAGCCGGTCGTCATCGCCGTCATCGCACAGGCGCTTTGGCTGCTGGGGCGCAAGGTCG
>JBGSLE010000271.1:0-6852 GCA_041740875.1 Pontiella sp.
GCTCCGCATCGGGTCCGGACATCAGGGTTTCCCCCACCTCCAGGCCCGCCGGTGCGACGATGTAGCGCTTTTCGCCATCAACATAGTTCAGCAAGGCGATGCGCGCCGAGCGGTTCGGATCGTATTCAATCGAGGCAACCTTGGCCGGAATGCCAAACTTTTCCCGCTTGAAGTCGATGAGGCGGTAGCGCCGCTTGTGCCCGCCGCCGCGATGGCGTACGGAAATGCGCCCAGCGCTATTGCGGCCGGCATTGCTCTTCTTCGCCCTGACCAGCGAACGCTCGGGCGTCGACTTGGTGATTTCGGCGAAATCGGACAACACCATGTGCCGGCGGCTGGGCGTTGTCGGTTTGTGTGCTTTCAAAGGCATTTCAACGAACTCCTTAGATCAGGCTCAACTTTTCCTTGTCTTCCTCATGCACGGTTACGACCGCCCGTTTCCAATCGGAGGTCGTTCCGAAATGAGCTGTGCGCTCGCGCTTCTTCTTGCCTTTTCGGCACATCGTATTGACGGCCATAACACGGACACTGAAGAGCTCTTCCACAGCTCGCTTGATTTCCACCTTGTTGGCGGTCTTGGCAACGCGGAACAAATACTTGTTCTGCTCCTCTGCGAGGCGCGTTCCCTTTTCCGTCAACAAAACCCGTTTAATGATATCGGCTGAATTCTTCATCTCGTCGGCTCCTTTACGCGAGGCGCTTTTCCAGCGCTTCCATGCCTGCCTTGGTCACAATCACGTTCTTGTAGCGCAGGATCTGGTAGGTATTGACCAGGGTTGCGGTTGCGAGTTCCACGCGCTGGATGTTGCGCGATGCCAACAGGAGGTTGTCCGTGGCCTGGTCCACGATGAACAACGCGCCGCGGTCAAGCCCGAGGTTCTTCATCAAGGTGGCGAATTCCTTCGTCTTGGGAACCGAGAGGGCGAGATCGTCGATCACGGTGATTTCGCCTTGTTCCACCTTGGCGCTGAACGCGCGGCGGAATGCCAGCTTGGCCACCTTCTTCTGAACCTTCTTGCCATACTTGCGCGGATGCGGGCCAAAAGCGATGGCGCCGCCGCGCCAGACCGGCGATTGCCTGTAGCCGGCACGGGCGCGTCCGAGGCCTTTTTGCTTCCAAGGCTTCTTGCCGCTACCGCTGACGAACGACTTGCTCAGGGTGGATGCGGTGCCGGCGCGCTGGTGGGCGTTGTACGCCACAATGGCTTCATGCACGGCCTGCGAGCCCTTGTCGAGAACGAGGAGGCTGTCCGCGACCTCATAGTCGCCGACGCTGTCTCCCTTGCTGTTTTTAAAAGGTATTTTGCTCATGATAATCCCCGCCTATTTCTTCTTGAGGGCTTCTTTGATGGTGACGATGCCGCCAATGGCTCCGGGAACGGAACCCTTGACCAGGATGAGGTTCTCTTCGGGACGAACCTGGATCACCTTGAGGTTCTGCGTGGTGACGCGGTCGTTCCCCATGTGCCCGGGCATTTTCTTGCCCTTGAACGTGCGGGCGGGATGTTCCTTCATGCCGATCGAACCGGTACGCCGAACCCATCCGCCGCCATGCGATGCACGGCCGCCGCCAAATTTATAGCGCTTGACTACGCCTTGGAACCCGCGGCCCTTGCCCGTTGCGATCACATCGACATAGTTCACTTCCTGGAAAATGCTCGCGTCGATGACATCGCCTACATTGATCTCGGCATCGGCTGCCAGGCGGATTTCGCCCAGCACGCTCTTCGCGCCCACGCCCGCCTTCTTGAAGTGGCCGAGCGCCGGCTTGGTGAGGCGCTGCTCCTTCTGGTCCGAATAGCCCAGCTGAATGGCGGAGTAGCCTTCTTTTTCGTTGGTCTTGCGCTGCACAACTACGCACGGACCCGCTTCGATGACCGTAACCGGAACGGCAACGCCGTCCGCGTCATAGACGGAGGTCATCCCAAGTTTCTTTCCAATCAAACCCTTCATGATGACCCTCGCCTAGATTTTGATGGTGATGTCCACGCCTGCCGGCAGGTTCAGCTTCTTCAACTCGTCGACCGTCTTGATCGTCGGATCGATGATATCCAGCAACCGCTTGTGGGTGCGGATCTCGAATTGCTCCATCGACTTCTTGTTGACGTGCGGGCTGCGGTTCACGGTGAAGCGCTCGATGCGGGTCGGCAATGGAATGGGCCCCGCAACGCGGGCACCTGTACGCCGTGCCGTTTCGACAATTTCCGAAGCCGAAACGTCGAGGACGCGATGGTCGAACGACTTCAGCCTGATTCTGATACGTTGATTCGTCATGATTTCTCTCACCTGTTGAGGATAGCTTCTTCCATTGACGAGGGAACCGGTTCAAACGCTTGCGGTTCCATCGTATAGCTCGCCCTACCCTTTGTTAAGGAACGCAACGATGTCGCGTACCCGAAAACCTCTGCCAGCGGAACGTCCGCCAGCACGGTTTGAAAATCGGTTTTTGCCTTGATTTCGCGAACGCGTCCGCGCCGGCTGCTGAGGTCGCCCAGCACATCGCCGAGATGCTCTTCCGGCGCTTCGATCTCGAGCTTCATGATGGGCTCGAGCAACATCGGGCTGGAGTTGGAAACCGCCGCGCGCAAGGCCATGACGGCCGCCGAACGGAACGCCATTTCGGACGAGTCGGTCGGATGCGACTGACCGCCGACCACCTTGACGTCGGTGTCGATGATCGCGAAGTTCCCCATCACCCCGGTCATGAGCGCGTCGTTGATGCCCGCTTCGATGGCCTTGCGGTATTCGAGCGGAACCGTATTGGGGGAAACCTCGAAGCCCACCGCGTTGCCGGAACCCTGCGGACGGGGAGAAACCTTCAGGTCAAGGCTGGCAAAATGGTGTTCGCCACCGAGTTCGCGGTCGAAGGCAAAGCCGCCGGTGCCGGCTTTCCGCACGCCTTCGCGGTAGGCCACCATCGGCTTGCCTGCATTGGCCTGCACCTTGTATTCGCGCAGGATGCGGTCGCGGATGATTTCCAAGTGCAACTCGCCCATGCCTTGGATGATGGTCTGGCCGGTTTCTTCGTTGATCGAGGTGTGGAACGTCGGATCCTCGTCGGCCAAATCCTGCAACGCGGAAACCAGCGCATCCTTGTCGGCGGTGGTCTTGGGCTCGATCGCCATGGAGATGACCGGATCGGGAAATTTAATGGTTTCCAGGATGATCGGTTCGTTTTCGGTGCAGACGGTGTCACCCGTCGTGAAATTCTTCTGGCCAACCATGCCGCCGATCTCGCCGGCAAAAAGCACGTCGATGTCTTCGCGGGTATTGGCATGCAACCGCAGCAGGCGACCGATGCGCTCGCGCTTGCGGGTGCGGGGATTGTAGATGTTCTGGCCCTTCTTGAGCTGGCCGGCGTAGAGGCGGACAAACGCCAGCTTGCCGACGTATTTGTCGGTCGCCATCTTGAAAACGAGACCGGCCAAAGGCTCGAAGTCGCTGGCTTCGCGAACCAGCTCCCCTTCCGTTTTGGGGGCGATTCCGCGAATGGCGGGCACATCGAGCGGGGAAGGCAGGTATTCCACCACGGCATCCAGCAACGGCTGGACACCCTTGTTTTTAAGGGAAGATCCGCACAGCACCGGAACAAGGTGGTTGGCGCAGGTGGCGCGGCGGATGGCGGCCGTCAGCGCTTCTTCGGAAACATCGGTGTTTACCATGTAGGCTTCGAGCAGCAATTCGTCGATTTCGGCAACCCGTTCGATCATCGCTGCGCGGGCCTGTTCGGCCTTGGCCGCCAACTCGGAAGGAATCGCGACGTGCTCCACCTTGGTTCCCTGCGTATCATCGGAGAAGGTAACCGCCTGCATCTTCACCAAGTCGATTACACCGGCAAAGTGCTCGGCGGATCCCCACGGCAATTGGATCGCAACCACCGGAGCGCCGAGTTTTTCGCGCAATTCGCCCATGACCTTGTCGAAGTTGGCCCCCAAGCGATCCATCTTGTTGATGAACGCGAGCCGGGGAACCTTGTACTTGTTGGCCTGGCGCCAAACGGTTTCGGACTGGGGTTGAACACCGCCGACCGCGCAGAACACCCCGACCGCGCCATCCAAGACGCGCAGCGAGCGTTCGACTTCGACCGTGAAATCCACATGGCCGGGCGTGTCGATGAGATTGATCTGGCGATCCTTCCAGAAGCAGGTCGTGGCGGCGCTGGTGATGGTGATGCCCCGCTCCTGCTCTTGGATCATCCAGTCCATCGTCGCGGTGCCGTCATGCACCTCGCCGAGGCGGTGTACCTTGCCGCTGTAAAACAGGATTCGTTCGGACGTCGTCGTTTTGCCGGCGTCGATGTGGGCCACGATGCCGATGTTGCGAATCGCTGACAACGGGCGGCCGCGTCCGTCGGCTTCCCGGGGGGAATCCGACAGCTTGGCTGCACTGTTATTCTGCTGTTTCACCACGATTGGCATCTCTATTTCCGACAAATGGAAGTTTCCAAAAGGAAACTTCCAGTCCTTGGAGGCTTCCGTTTCCAAGGAACCTCCGTGTAAATTATAAAACCCGTGCTACCAACGATAGTGGGCAAACGCCTTGTTGGCCTGCGCCATCTTGTGCGTGTCGTCGCGCTTCTTGATGGCGTTGCCCTGGCCGCGGTATGCATCGATGAGCTCGATGGCGAGCGCGCGCTGCATGGGAACACCCTTGCGGTTTCCGGCAAACGCGATCAGCCAGCGGGCGGCCAGCGCGATTTGGCGCTTCGGCTTCACCTCAAGCGGCACCTGGTAGGTCGCACCGCCCACGCGGCGGGACTTGACTTCGAGGCGCGGGGAGACGTTTTCGACCGCGATCGTGAATACTTCGACCGGATCCTCGTCCGTGATCTGGGTCCGGATGTCCTCAAGGGCTCCGTACACGATCTTCGCCGCGACCGATTTCTTGCCGCGCTCCATGACGCAATTGATCATGTATGCCACCAGCACGTTGTTATAGCGCGGATCGGCAACCAAATCCCTCTTCTCAGCTCTGTGTCTTCTGGCCATATCTCAAATCCTTATTTGCTTTTGGGCCGCTTGGCGCCGTATTTCGAGCGTCCGCGACGGCGGTCATTCACGCCAACGCAGTCCAATGTGCCGCGGACAATGTGATAGCGAACCCCCGGAAGGTCCTTCACCCTGCCACCGCGAACCAGCACCATGCTGTGCTCCTGCAGGTTGTGGCCTTCGCCCGGAATGTATGCGTTGATTTCGCGGCCATTCGTCAGGCGGACACGGGCGACTTTGCGCAACGCCGAGTTCGGCTTCTTCGGGGTCATCGTCTTGACCAGAAGGCAGACCCCGCGCCGCTGCGGACAATTGGCCAACGCCGGCGATTTGCTCTTTTTGGCCGCAATTGTGCGCGGCTTTCTTACCAATTGATTAATAGTAGGCATTCAATTCCCTTCCCTAAAAAAGACAAGCGACGGATAGTATGCATCCGCCGCTTTCACCGCAAGCGAAAGATTTAACTTTCTACACTTTTTTCCTCGAATGCGAGCGGATCCATGCCGAGCGCATCCTCGATCGAAATTTCCTTGCCGAGCTTGACCGGACGGATGTCCCGGTACATCGGGAACCCGGTTCCAGCCGGAATAAGCCGACCCATGATTACGTTTTCCTTGAACCCGCGCAACTGGTCGACCATGCCCAGCGTTGCAGCCTTGGTCAGCACGCGCGTGGTGTCTTGGAACGACGCGGCGGAGATGAAGCTTTCCGTTTCCAGCGCCGCCTTGGTGATGCCGAGCAACACCGGAGATGCTTCCGCCGGGCGCCGGCCTTCGGCCACGGCCTTTTGGTTGACCTCCTGGAAGGTCTGCTTTTCGACCTGTTCGCCCCAGAGGAATTCGGTGTCGCCAGGATCGGTGATCTTCACCTTGCGCAGCATCTGCCGGACAATCACTTCGATATGCTTGTCGTTGATTTCCACGCCCTGGAGGCGGTAGACCGCCTGAACTTCGTTGACCAGGTATTCCTGCAAATCCTGCGGACCGCAAACTTCCAGCAGTTCCTGCGGAACGATCGGACCTTCCGTCAGCTGCTGGCCCTTGTGGACGAAATCGCCCGGGAACACGATCACATGCTTGTTCATCGGAATGAGGTGCTCTTCCTCGGCGCCGGTCACGGTGTCGCGCACAATGAGCTTGCGCTTGCCCTTGGCGATCCCGCCCAACTCGACGATACCTTCGATCTTGGCAATTTCCGCCGCTTCCTTCGGCGTGCGGGCTTCGACGAGCTCGGCCACGCGCGGCAGACCGCCAGTAATGTCCTTTGTGCGGACCGTCTTGCGCGGAGTACGGGCCAGCGTAAAGCCGGAACCGACCTTTTCGCCTTCCTTCATCATCACCTGGGCACCTGCCGGGATGGAATAGAAACCAACCTTGTTCTTGTCCTTTTCGTCGCGGATCACGATCTGCGGATGCAGGTCTTCCTTGTGCTCCATGACTACAAGGCCTTCGATGCCGGTGGTTTCATCGACGCCCTTCTGCACGGTGACGCCTTCGATGAAGTCGTGGAACTCGACCACGCCGTAATGTTCGGAGAGAATCGGAACGGAGTACGGATCCCACTCGACGAACATTTCGCCTGCGGAAACCGTGCCGCCATCGTCGACCGTCACCAAGGCGCCGATGACCATGGCGTAGCGTTCGAGTTCGCGCCCGTCGTCGTCCATAATAACGATGTTGCCGTTTTTGTTGAGGATGACGTTCTTGGCGCCCACTTTGACGGAACGGATGTTCTCGTACCGGGCCGTCCCCGTGGACTTGGCCGTAATGCGCGGCTGCTTGAAGACGGAACTCGCCGTACCCCCGATGTGGAAGGTACGCATGGTCAGCTGCGTGCCCGGCTCGCCGATCGACTGCGCGGCGAT